>DAOPLW010000139.1:0-4319 GCA_035391945.1 Oscillospiraceae bacterium
CCGATGGGCTACGTCCGCTCGGGTGCCAAGGACCACGGCCGGGCGAACCGCATCGAGGGAAAGCTCTCCCCGGGCGAGAAGGTCGTCGTCGTGGAGGACCTCATCTCCACCGGCGGGAGCGCCGTGGAGACCGCGGAGGCCCTGCGCGAGGCCGGCGCCAGGGTCCTCGGCATCGTGAGCATTTTTACCTACGGCATGGCGCGCGGCAGGGAAGCGATGGCGGAGGCGGGCATACGCTGCGCCAGCCTTTCGGACTTCGATACGCTCGCGCGGGTCGCCGCGCGAGACGGGGACATCCCGCCGGAGGACGTCGCGCGGCTCCTGCGCTTCCGCGACAATCCGTCCGACGGGGGCTGGATGAAAAAGGAGGGAGAAAACCATGCGGCATCTCATTGACATCGGCGACCTCGCCGTGGGCGAGATCGACGAACTCATCGCCGTGGCGGAGGACATCATGGCGCATCCGGCGAAGTATGCGGAGGTCTGCCGGGGAAAACAGCTCGCCACGCTCTTCTTCGAGCCGAGCACGCGCACGCGCCTGAGCTTCGAGTCGGCGATGCTCGCCCTCGGCGGATCGGTCATCGGCTTTTCCTCCGCGGACAGCTCCTCCGCCACGAAGGGCGAGAGCGTCGCGGACACCACGCGCACGGTCGGCTGCTACGCGGACATCATCGCCATGCGCCACCCCAAGGAGGGCGCGCCCATGGCCGCGGCGCTGAAGTCCTACGTGCCGGTCATCAACGCCGGCGACGGCGGGCACAATCACCCCACGCAGACGCTCACCGACCTTCTGACCATCCGGGAGGAGCTCGGCCGGCTCGGGGATTTCACCATCGGCATGTGCGGCGACCTGAAGTTCGGCCGGACGGTCCACTCGCTCTCCTCCGCCCTCGCGCGCTACGCGGGCATCCGCTTCGTCTTCATTTCGCCGGACGAGCTCCGAATCCCGGACTACCTGCGCCTCTCGCTTCTGCGGCAGGGTTTCGGCATCGAGGAGACCGCTTCGCTCGAGGGGGCCATCGGGGAGCTCGACGTGCTCTACATGACCCGCGTGCAGCGCGAGCGTTTCTTCAACGAAGCGGACTACGTCCGCCTCAAGGACAGCTACATCCTCGACGCGGCCAAGCTCTCCCTCGCCCGGGAGAAAATGCTCGTGCTCCATCCGCTGCCCCGCGTCAACGAGATCGCGCCCGAGGTCGACGACGACCCGCGCGCCTGCTACTTCCGCCAGATGCGCTACGGCAAGTTCATCCGCATGGCGCTCATCATGAAGCTTCTGGAGGTGCGGCCATGAAAATCGACAGCATCGCGAACGGCATCGTGCTCGACCACATCCAGGCGGGCAAGAGCATGGAGCTTTACCGCTATCTGAACCTGGACGCGCTCGACTGCAGCGTCGCCATCATCAAGAACGCGCGCAGCAACAAGATGGGGCGCAAGGACGTCCTCAAGATCGACTCGCTCATCGACCTCGACCTCGATATGCTCGGTTATCTCGACCCGAACATCACCGTGAGCATCATCCGGAACGGGACGGTGGAGCGCAAGCTCCACCTCGCGCCGCCGCAGCGGCTGGTGAACATCAAGAAATGCAACAACCCCCGCTGCATCACCTCCGTGGAACGCGGGCTCGACCAGGTCTTTATCATGCGGGACGGCGTGTACCGCTGTCTCTACTGCGACGGGGAAAAATAAAACGGCAACTAGCGGGGCGTCCAGCCTCCCCGCGCAGAAAAAACAGGCCCCGGGCGCCGGCAGAAGCCGGCGCCCGGGGCCTGTTTTTTCTGTTCATTCCATGACCATCCGCTCCAGCGCTTCCCAGCTTGGCGCGCCTGCTTCCAGCGCCGTCCAGCTTGCAAACTGCGCCTCGAGCATCGCCCACGTGATATAGCGGAAAACGTACCGGAGCGCGACGTGCGCGGGCAGGATCGCCTCGATGCGCTTTTGCAGCGCCGCAAAGTTCTCCGGCACGCCGCCGGTCTCCGGGAAGGAGACCGCGACGGCGTTCGGCCCGTCCTCCGTGACGGCCGCCGCGATGCCGCAGCCTTTCACCGCGTCGTCCGCCGCGGAGGCGGTGCAGGGTCCCGCCATGCGCAGGAGCGCCGCGACGGCCGCGCGCCGCGCTTTGATGTCCGCCGCAGCGGGCGGATGGGAAAACAGCGTCTCCCACGCTTCCAGCCCCTCGTCCGTGGCCGTCGGCACGAGCGCCTGCGTCATGGCGTCCTCCAGCTCCTCCGCCAGCGCATCGAATGCTTCGCCAAGCGCCTCGATTTCGCCGCCGGAAAAGCCCCCGTCCAGCCGGTAGACGCCCAGCGGCGCGAGGAGCCCCCTGAGATAGTCCGCGTAGCCCAAAGCGTTCCCCCCTTACGTCGCCTGCGTGAGCGTGAGCGTCCCGAGAACCGGCATCTCTGTGTCCGCGATGGGAACGTCCGCCGCGGGCGCGGTGAGGGCGTAATTGAAAACGCCCGGCACCGCGAAGAGCACGCTCCCCAGCTTTGCCAGGAGCACATCCTCGCTCAGCTGCGTCCCGTCGAAGCAGGCGCCGAGCGCCGCGGCCGCGGCCGCGACGACGGTTTCCCAGTCCGCCTCCTCCGCGAGCGCGAGGCTCGCCGCCACGTCTACCGTCACGGTCGTGGGCGCGAGCACGTCCACGTCGGTCGCGATCTCCCGCTCGGTCTCCAGCGCCGCCTGGAGCCCCGTGAGAAGCTCCGCGGGCGGCGTGCCGGAGGGCGTGGAGACGACGAGGTCGACCGTGCCCGTGCCTCGGTTGCGCGGCAGCACCCGGACGGCCGCCACGCCCGGATAATCGAGCGCCGCCTGCTCGTAGTAGGCCGCGTTCGCGCCGTTGGAGACGCGTGCGAACGTCGCGAGGACGCGCGTGCGCAGCGCCTCGTCGTCTTCCCCGTCCGCGCCGCCGGAAAAGGCTTCCGGATTGGTGCAGCCGGTGATCCCCACGGGCGCTCCGACCATCAGCGTGACGCTCCCCGCCGCGGCGTTTCCGGCCGCGCCGGTGTTAAGCGCCCGCGCGGACACGTCCACGGACGTCGTCCCCGCCGCGAGCGTCGCTTCCTGCGTGGTCTCGAAGCGCACGTCCCCTGCCGTCCGGCAGACCGTCCCCGCTTCGACCGTCAGATCCTGCGCCGCCGCTTCTGAAACGGAGAAGCGCAGCATCCCGGACGCCTGCGCCGCTTCCTTGCGCGTCAGACCCCGCATAGTCGCGTGGTAATCGAGGTACTCCCTCGCGGCCGTCTGCGGAAAGCTCTGGTTTTTCACCCACTCTGCTTCGGCATAGAGGGCCGCGACCTGTGCCGCCGCCGCGTACAGCTCCGCCGCCGCCGCGCGCGCGGAGGCTGGCTGACGCGGCAGGCGGTCCGGCTTGCAGATAACGAGGCTGAAATCCTCCAGCGTGTGAAAATCCAGCCCGTCGGCGATGGCCTCATCCGTCGCGTACAGGCGCGTGAGCTCGACGACGTGGCTCTTCGCCCCCTGGATGGTGGCCACCGGCTCGCTCTCCCCGAAGGCTTCCACGCTCTGGCTGGTCTTGGTGCTCTGCGCCCGGTAGCTCTGTACGACGGCGACCTTTTTCCCGTTTACCTCGAGATAAATGTCGCTGCTCGTGGGAAATCCCGAAACTTCCATATTCTTCCCTCCCTGTTCCAATCTGACGCGGCTATACGGTGATGTGCGCGGTCAGAATGATCTGGTTGAGCCCGTGCGCGACTGCGAAGGAGAATTCCACCTGGCAGACCGTCGGGCTCGAAGCGGATACGCTCACGCCCACGCTGCCGTAGTCCGTGATGATCTCCCGCGTCTTCTTGTCCTCCAGCTCGAGGATGACCTGCGAGCGGATGGCGCCGCGCTGCTGCGCTGTGTTTTTGGTGCGGGCGAACTTGGCGCGCAGGGAGTTGCGGATGGAGGGGATGACGCTATCCACGATGAGGATCGTGCTAAGCTCCCTCCAGGTCGCGTCGGGAACGCCCGCGGTCGTGGTGCGGGTGGTGACGCCGCGCACCACGGAGACGGTGCCTCCCACGCACTCCACGGGAGTGACGCCGCCGCGCACGAGCGTGTTGATCTCGGTGTCCGTGTAGGCGGCGGAGACGGCGGTGATGCCGCCGAGCGCCGCGCCGCCAAGCGGTACGGCGGGATCGCTTTCTCCCGCGATGGCGCCGGCCGCAGCCGCGGCCAGATAGATGCCGTCCGTGAGCCCACCCGCCGTCCCGGCGGGGCCCATGAGCACGACGCGTTCGCTGTCGAGCGCCTCCGCGCGCGCCGTGAGAGCCGAAACGCTCTCGTCCGCGCCGCCGCCCACGACCGCG
>DAOPLW010000140.1:0-4300 GCA_035391945.1 Oscillospiraceae bacterium
CGGCCGCCGTTGTCAACCGAAAATCCTCATTTTCCCGCCTTTCCGCACCGCGCGAAAAGGGCCGCGCGGCAATAGCCGCGCGGCCCTTTTTATGCAGTGTTACTTCAGCATGCCGGCGACTTCCGCAGCGAAATCGTCGCTCTTCTTCTCGATGCCCTCGCCCTTCTCAAAGCGTACGAAGCCCTTGAGCGCAACCGCTCCGCCCAGGCTCTTGGCGACGGCTTCCACGTGCTTGCCGACCGTGACCTTGTTCTCCTTGACGAACGGCTGGTTCACGAGGCAGATCTCCTCGAAGAACTTGTTCATGCGGCCCTTGACCATGTTCTGGGCGATCATCTTCGCCTTCTCCTCGGGCAGGCCCTTGGCCTTGTTCTCCTCCATGGCCTTAACCAACTGGATCTCATGCTCCTTCTCCTGGTCCTCCTGGGGCACCGCGCTGCTGTCCAGATACAGCGGGCGCATGGCGGCGATCTGCATCGCCACGTCCTTGCCCAGCTCTTCCACGGCCTCGCTGCCCTTGAGATGATCGGAGACCTCCATATTGAGAAGCACGCCGATGCGGCCGCCCATGTGGACGTAGGCCACGCTCACACCCGTATCGTAACGGGCGAAACGGCGGATCTTGATGTTCTCGCCGATGACCAGCACCATCTCCTGCTGCTGCGCCTCGACCGTTTTGCCGGCCCCGTACTGGCAGGCGAGAAGCGCCGCGAGATCGGCGGGGTTCTGCTCCGCGACAACGCCCGCGACCGTCTTTACAAAATCCATGAATTTATCGTTCTTGGCCACAAAATCGGTCTCCGCGTTGACCTCGACAATCGCGCCCACGGTCCCATACACGCCGGCATAGACGGCGCCCTCGGCCGCGATGCGTCCGGCTTTCTTCTGCGCCGCGGCAAGACCCTTCTCACGCAGGAACTCAACGGCTTTTTCCATATCGCCGTCGGACGCGGAAAGCGCCTTCTTGCAGTCCATCATGCCGACGCCCGTCATCTCGCGCAGGTTCTGCACGTCTTTCGCGGTGAATGCCATATTTTTCAACCTCCGTTTTATTCATTCCACAGGAAAGCGCCCGCGAAAGGGCGCTTTCCTCATCGTCTCTTCTTACTCGGCGGCAGCTTCGGCCTTCTCGGCCTTCTCCGCCTCGGCGGTCTCCGCGCCCTGACGGCCCTCGGTGACGGCGTTGGCCATCACGGAGGAAATCAGGCGGATCGCGCGGATCGCGTCGTCGTTGCCGGGAATGATGTAGTCGACCTCATCCGGATCGCAGTTGGTGTCGACAATGGCGACGATGGGGATATGGAGCTTTCTCGCTTCGGCGATGGCGTTGCGCTCCTTGCGCGGGTCAATGATGAAGAGCGCACCCGGCAGCTTGCGCATATCTTTCACGCCGCCCAGGTATTTTTCCAGCTTCGCGATCTCGCCCTGGAGCTTGATGACTTCCTTTTTGGGCAGCATATCGAACGTGCCGTCCTCCTGCATCTTGAGAAGCTGGTTGAGACGATCCACGCGGCCGCGCATGGTCTTGAAGTTGGTGAGCATGCCGCCGAGCCAGCGGGCGTTGACATAGAACATGCCCACGCGGCTGGCCTCCTCGCGGATGGCGTCCTGCGCCTGTTTCTTGGTGCCCACGAAGAGAAGGGTCTGCCCGCTCTCGGAGAGGCCGCGCACAAAGTTATAGGCTTCCTCGAGCTTTTTGACCGTTTTCTGCAGGTCAACAATGTAAATACCGTTGCGCTCCGTGTAAATAAACGGGGCCATTTTGGGGTTCCAGCGGCGGGTCTGATGACCGAAATGCACGCCGGCTTCGAGAAGCTGCTTCATGGATACGACTGCCATAGATCAAATTCCTCCTGTTTGTTTTTTTACCTCCGGGGCCCTCATCGCCCCTGCCCATCTCCCGCGGGAGACACACGGCAGGAGACTCCGGCCCCGTGTGGAATGCTGAAATATAATAGCACACTTTTCCTGACATTGCAAGCGGGAAAATCAGAACCAGCGCCATCTTTCTCGCACTTTCCCCCGCTCCGGACGCTCGGCTTCCACAAGGATGATATCCTCCCCAAACCGCTTGACCGTCTCCCATGGAAAGACGTAGTCGTCCTCGCGGCCGAAAAGGCCAAAAAAGCGGGCCGGTCCCGGCACAACCAGCGCGCAGGCCTTCCCGCTGTCCAGATCCAGCTCCACATCCCCCACATAGCCGAAGCGTGCGCCATCGCTGATGTTGATGATTTCCTTATATCGCAACTCCGCGAGCCGGCAGCGCATACCGCATCACCTCGGAACATGGTATGCCGTCGCCGGCTCGGCCTATGATACTATCCGCCGAATAAACCGTCCTGCGGTTTTTTCGCGCTACTATGCCGCGCGAAGGCTCCGGGCCGCTTCATCCGAGCCGGCCCGGAGTAGTCCGGCTTTTGCCGCAAACGCGGCAAAAGCCCCCGCCCAGGCAAGCCGATAAGCCCCGACACCGTCACCTTTCGAGGCTTTCCGGCTCTGTTCCGTACACATCCGCACCCACTAGGACGAGTTAAAAACTATAAATTCTTCCTGATCTGCGCCAGGGCGCTCTTTTCCAGGCGCGATACCTGCGCCTGCGAGATACCGACCTCGGCGGAGACCTCCATCTGTGTTTTTCCCTGAAAAAAGCGCAGCGCCAGGATATTCTGCTCCCGTTCGCTCAGGCGCGAGATGGCCTCCTTAAGCGCGATCTTTTCCAGCCAGCTCTCGTCGGTATTGCGCTTGTCGCGGACCTGGTCCATCACGCACAGGCTGTCCGTCCCGTCGGCGTAGATCGGCTCGTAGAGCGATACGGGGTCCACGATGGCGTCCAGGGCGAAAACGACCTCCTCGCGCGCGATGCCTAGCTCCTTGGCGATCTCCCCCACCGTCGGCTCGCGCTGTTCCCGCGCGAGGAGCGCTTCCTTGGCGCGCAGGACGCGGTAGGCAGTGTCGCGCATGGAGCGGCTGATGCGCATGGCGCTGTTGTCGCGCAGGTAGCGGCGGATCTCGCCCACGATCATGGGCACGCCATAGGTCGAAAAGCGCACGTCCAGACTGGTATCGAAATTGTCGATGGCTTTGATGAGTCCGATGCATCCCACCTGAAAAAGATCGTCCGCGTTCTCCCCGCGGCCGGCAAATTTCTGGATAACGGAAAGAACCAGGCGGAGGTTCCCGGTGATGAGCTTCTCGCGGGCCTCCCGGTCGCCTTCCTTGCTGCGCCGCAGCAACTCCATCGTCTCGTCGTTTTTGAGCACCTTGAGCTTCGCCGTGTTGACACTGGTGATCTCCACTTTGTTGTGCATAAAACGCCCTCCCGAAGCAATCGACTGCATAAGCAGTATTGCCGCCGGGCCCGGATTTCATGCGGTTCGGGCGGGCTTTTCACACACAAATATCGTTCGTCTTTTTTCTCTGCGGCGCCCGGGCGGGTCCGTGCACCGCCGGCCGGCGGGACCCGGAAGAGGACATGGATTGGAAAAGAAAACCGCCGGGATCGTCTTCCACGCGCAGCCAGAACGTTTTGAGCTTCCTGCTCTGTTATAAAAAGCGCCGCCCCGGCCAACGGCCGGGGCGGCGCTTTTCGTTATGCGGGATGCGGGATTTTCGGTCGGGCTCTTACTCCTCGTCTTCCTTCCTCTTGCGGGAGAAGGTGATGTGGAGGCCAGCCGCCGCCATCGACAGGGAGATGGCCAGCATACCGAGCGGCCAGACGTTCTTCGCCGGCTCGGCCACCGTGCCGGTCTGCGGGAGATCGCCCAGCGGGGTGTCGTCGTCCACGATGACATCGCCAGGAACATCAGGCTGGTCGCCGCTCGGAACGTCGTGTTCGTCGGGGATATCCTCTTCCGGCAGCGTGTAGTAGACGTTAATCACCATGTTGCCGGTGAGTTTGCCCGTAACGTCGGCGCCCGTCTGGTTGTCATACTCGTAGACGCCGGCTTCCGTGGTGATCGTCTCGAGAATCTGGTCGTCCACATCATAGGTGGTGTTTTTGCGCCCGCTCGTGGTATAGGCGGTGTGGATGGTCGAACCGGTATCCTGATCCAGGTAATTGACCGTCACGGTGTAGTAGGTCGGATTGGAGGGCGGATCGGAGGGCGTTGAGATGGTGACTTTCGCGGTCGCTTCAGCCTGCGCGGGATCGCCATGCGTTTCGCCGTCAATGCCGTAGGAGGCGTAGCCGGTCACCGTGTTGTTGTGGCTCGCCGTAAGCGTGAACGTGTAGGTCACGGTGATGACCGCGCCCACTTCAAAGCCGACAGTATCGCTGATCCAGAGCGTGGGTGTAGTCCCA
>DAOPLW010000141.1:0-4259 GCA_035391945.1 Oscillospiraceae bacterium
CGCCTCCACCTTGCGGTAGGGCGTCTCGATGAAGCCGAAGCTGTTGATGCGCGCATGGGTGGCCAGGCTCGCGATCAGGCCGATGTTCGGACCTTCCGGCGTCTCGATGGGGCACATGCGGCCGTAGTGGCTGTAGTGGACGTCGCGCACGTCGAAGCTGGCGCGCTCGCGGGAGAGGCCGCCGGGGCCGAGGGCCGACATGCGGCGCTTGTGCGTGAGCTCCGCGAGGGGGTTGGTCTGGTCCATAAACTGGCTGAGGGGCGAGGAGCCGAAGAACTCCTTGATGGCCGCCGTCACGGGCCGGATGTTGATGAGGCTCTGCGGGGTCACGATGTCCAGGTCCTGGATCGTCATGCGCTCGCGGATGACGCGCTCCATTCGGGAAAACCCGATGCGGAACTGGTTCTGCAGAAGCTCGCCAACGCAGCGCAGGCGGCGGTTTCCGAGGTGGTCGATGTCGTCGTGGCTGGCGATGCCGGCCGCGACGCAGTTGAGGTAGTTGATGGAGGCGAGGATGTCGTCCACGATGATGTGCTTCGGGATGAGGTCGTCGATGTGCTCGCGCACGGCGTCCTTGAGCGCGTCGCCCTCAAATTCCTGCAGAAGGGACCGCAGGATCGGGAAACGCACCTTCTCGGTGACGCCCAGGCTTTTGCACGTTTCCGCATCCCAGTCGACAAAATGCCTGATCTCCACCATGTCGTTGGAGAAGGCCTTGACGAGCTTGCCCTCGACGGCCACGACGGCCTCGCTCACGCCGTGGGCCTCGAGCTCCTGCGCCCGCTCGCGGGTGAGCACCTCGCCGGCCTCGGCGATGATCTCGCCCGTCATGGGGTCGGCCACCGGGAAAACCAGCTCCTGATTCGTCAGGCGCCTGCTGATGGCCAGTTTTTTGTTGAACTTATAGCGGCCGACGGCGGAAAGGTCGTAGCGGCGCGGATCGAAGAAAAGGCTCTGGAGGAGCGACTCGGCGCTGTCCAGCGTGGGGGGCTCGCCGGGGCGCAGCTTGCGATAGATCTCCAGCATGGCCTCCTCATAGGTCTTGCAGGGGTCCTTCGCGATGGTCGCGACCATACGCGCGTCCTCGCCGAACTTGTCCAGAATCTCCGCGTCGCTCCTGAGCCCCACCGCGCGGATGAGGCAGGTGATGGGAAGCTTGCGGTTCTTGTCGATGCGGACATAGAACACGTCCGAGAGGTCCGTCTCGTACTCCAGCCACGCCCCGCGGTAGGGGATGACCGTCGTGCCGTAGACGACATTCTCGGCCTTGTCCGCCTTGCGGTCATAATAAATGCCGGGGCTGCGGACGATCTGCGAGACGATCACGCGCTCGGCGCCGTTGATGACGAACGTGCCGGATTTCGTCATGAGCGGGAAATCGCCCATGAAAATCTCCTGCTCCTTGATCTCCTCCGTCTCGCGGTTGCGCAGGCGCACGCGCACCTTGATGGGCGCGGCGTAGGTGGTGTCGCGGGCCTTGCACTCGTCCACACTGTACTTGGGCTTCTCGTCCATCTTGTAGTCGATAAACGAAAGCTCCAGATTTCCGGCGTAGTCGGTGATCGCCGCCACGTCCCGGAAGACCTCGCGCAGGCCGGTGCTGAGAAACCACTGGTAGGAATCCTTCTGCACCTCCAGCAGGTTCGGCATCTCCAGGGTCTCGTCGTGTCGGGAGAAGCTTTTCCGCACCGTTCTGCCATAGCGGACGTCCTTGACATTGAGCATGCTTTCAATCACTCTCCGTATCCATAATGATCTTTGCGTACCTGTTTTTTGCTGCCTGTCTCACTTCGGCATTCTGCACAAAATAACCCTCCCGGTCCGAAGTGATACGCCCGGGTGGGTTGATGTTTTGTCACGGCCTCCTCTTGTCTTTTTCGGGGGGCGGTGCTATACTCTGCATAGTGGATGCATAGCCTCTATTTTTTCCTCTGCGCATAGAGTGCTTTATTTTATCACGGGCATTTTTGTCTGTCAAGGCTTTTTTTGTTGCCGTCCGGAGGATTCCGGACGTTTTTTTACGTTTCGGGCCGCAGGAAGAAAAATTTACATTTTATTCATAGTTTTCGCGGCCTTTCTCTTTTTTCCCGCGGCGGCGTCTGTTATGATGCCATCGGACAAGCTTGCGCGCGGCATGCCGCACAGGCCGAAGGGAGGTCGGAAGCCCATGCCGAAATTCGAATTTTTTTCGCGCCGGACCGCGCTTCTCGTGGGCGGGTTCGGGCTTTTTCTGACGGCCTGCCTGCTTTTGGGAACGGGCGCGGCGCTTTTGGGCCTCACGCGCCTCTCGGCGGGCGGGAAGTCCGCATGGCCGGTGCTCCTGCCGGTGTTCCTGCTGTTTTTTCTCGCGGCGACGTTTTTGCCCCGCCTCCTGCTGCGGGACGCGCCGGCTTCGCTGCCGCTCTTCTGCGCGCCTTTCGCGGCCCTCTCCGTCTATGTGCGCGCGGCGGTGCTCGAGGGCATTACCTATGACTACACCTCGTTTCTCTCCCACTGGGCGGCGTTCTTCCGGGAATACGGCTTTGCCGGGCTCGGCTCGGCCGTGGGCGACTACAATATGCCCTACCTCTATTTCATGGCGCTCTTTGCAAAGATTCCGGTCAACGACCTCTATCTCGTCAAAACGCTCTCCATTCTGTTCGACCTGATCCTCGCCTGGGGCGGCATGCTGCTGTGCGCGCGCCTGCAGGAGGGCGGCTTCCGTTTGTCCCCCGCCGGCGGGCACCGCGGGCAAGGCGCGGACTTCGTCCGTCCGGCGGCCGTGTTTTTCGGTCTGCTGCTCCTTCCCACCGTGGTCTTCAACGGCGCCCTCTGGGGCCAGTGCGACAGCATCTACGCGGCGTTTCTGGTCTTCTCGCTCTATTTCGCGCTGCGCGGGAACGGCCCGGCATCGGTGGTGCTCGCGGGGCTGGCTTTTTCGTTCAAGCTCCAGAGCGTCTTTCTTCTGCCCATCCTGGGCGCCTTCTGGCTGGTCGGCCGTCTGCGTTTCCGCACGCTCTTCCTCTTCCCCCTCACCTATCTTGCCACATGCCTGCCGGCGCTCGCGGCGGGAAAGCCGCTCTCCGAGATCCTGGGCATCTACGTGGGCCAGATGGGGACTTACAGCTACAGTCTCTCCCTCAACGCGCCGTCGCTCCTTTCCTTTCTCACCAACAGCGACGTAAACATATCTTTCTGGAGCGCGCTTTCGATCTTCATCGCCTTCGCGTTCGTTCTGGCGCTGCTGGCGCTGCTCTGGCTCCGGCGCGCACGCGCGGGGGACGAAGCGCTCTTTCTCGCCGCGCTCGCGCTCGCCGTCGGCGTGCCGCTCCTTCTCCCCTATATGCACGAGCGCTACTTCTTCGCCGCGGACGTGCTCACGCTGGTCTACGCCGCGCTGCGGCTGGACCGGTTTTTCGTGGCCGGCCTCTCCCAGGTCGCGTCGCTCGGCGGATACCACGCCTACCTGGTGCTTCGCTATGCGTTTCCCATGCCGCTCGGCGCGCTCTTCCTGCTTTTCGCGCTGGGCGTCGTGCTCCGGGACCTTCTTCGCTCGACCGGCGGGGATACCGTTCCCGCGTCCGGCGCGCCCCGAGAAATTGCTATTGACAACGCCACACCGCATGGCTATAATGATTAGGCAACCGCGGCGGACGAGTTTCGCCCGCGGTATCCATGCGGATGTGCTGGAACTGGTAGACAGGCACGTTTGAGGGGCGTGTGTCTATGGCGTACGGGTTCAAGTCCCGTCATCCGCACCAGAAATTGGGCGTTATATAGATTTATGGCTCCAAAAGTCAGAGCCTATGCGCCTTGCGAGGGTTTCTACTCGAAAAAGTAGAAGCCCTCTTTCCTTTGATTTATAAGCTCTTTGGCTTCACTCCAGCAGGAGTCGAACACGCAAGCGGGCAAAACGACCGAATCGGCCATAAAAACAGCAATCCATAAAAAAACAGAGCGGCGCCCTTTTTAAACGGCAGAGATGCCCTTCGAAAAGTGGCGCCCTTTTTTATATAAAGGCCGGAAACCCTTGATATCACTATGGCGCCCATTTTTAATTCTATTTTCATTTTACAATCGACCATAATATACAAACAGGTTTGATGTAGTTTAACAGGCATGAAACGTATCCTACCTCGTCAGCTTTTTTGATTTGCGTTCTGTGTCTTGCAAGGCGGAGCGATTACGGCTAAAATAAGAAAAAAGGGTTGCGAAAAAGGGAGGCGGTTTTCATCTGGGATTTGCTGAGACGTCACAAGCTGGCGTCTATCCTGCTGTCG
>DAOPLW010000142.1:0-4234 GCA_035391945.1 Oscillospiraceae bacterium
GCGCGGCGGGCGATCCCACGGGTTCTTCCTATGTCCTTGCAACCGGCAGCGAGACACTGCAGGATGTGGCGACCACCGCGAACCAGGCGTATTACGGCGCGAACTACACCTGGGTCATGATCTGCGCATTTATGGTATTTTTCTTCCAGTGCGGCTTCGCCATGGTGGAGACGGGCTTCTGCCGCGGCAAGAACGCAGCGCACACGATGACGATGAACTTCATGGTCTTTCTGGTGGGCGCGATCGGCTATTTTCTCATCGGCTTCGCCCTGCAGTTCGGCGGCTCGGGCGGCGCCGCGGGTCTCGGCTCGGGCGGTGCGGTGCTAAATGCCATGCTCTCGATCCCCGGCCTCGGCGGTGTTCTGGGTTACAAGGGCTTTATGCTCGGCGGCACGTATGACGCCGGCGTCTACGCGCTCTTCTTCTTCCAGATGGTGTTCATGGACACGACGGTGACCATCCCGACGGGCGCGATGGCGGAGCGCGTCAAATACTCGGCCGTGGTCATCACCTCTTTCTTCATCTCCATGTTTCTCTATCCGCTCTTCGGCAACTGGGTCTGGGGCGGCGGCTGGATGTCTGCGCTCGGCCAGACGTTCGGTCTGGGGCACGGGGTCGTCGACTTCGCCGGCTCCGCGGTCGTCCATTCCATGGGCGGCATGCTGGCGCTTGCCGGCGCGATCGTCATCGGGCCCCGCATCGGGAAGTTCAAAAAGGATGGCTCGGCCAGGGCGTTCCCCGGACATAACATCCCGATGGCGATCATCGGCACCATTATTCTGTTCTTCTGCTGGTTCTCCTTCAACGCCGGGTCCACGCTCAACGCCTCGGATTTCCGGCTCGCCGTCGTCGCCACCAACACCATGGTCGCCGGTGCGATCGGCGGGCTTTCCGCAATGTTCTACATGTGGGGTAAATTTGGCAAACCGGACCCGTCCATGACGGCGAACGGCACCTTGGCGGGTCTCGTCGCCATCACGGCTCCCTGCGCCTTCGTAAACGCGATCTCCTCGTTCGTTATCGGCCTCGTCGCCGGGATACTGGTCTGTGTGGCGGTGCCTTTCATTGAGAACAGGCTGAAGATCGACGATCCGGTCGGCGCGATCTCCGTGCACGGCGTCAACGGCTTCTGGGGTATCATCGCCCTGGGTCTCTTCGCCGACGGGCAATACGGAGACGGGCTCAACGGCGTCCCGGGCGGCGTCACCGGCCTCTTCTTCGGGGACGCCTCCCAGCTCGTCGCGCAGCTTGTCGCCATCGCCGTGCTCCTCGTCTGGGGCTTCGGCGTGTCCTATCTCTTCTTTAAGGCGCTCGACGCCGTATGGGGGCTCCGGGTCTCGCCCGAGGATGAGCTCGAGGGCCTCGATATTCCGGAAATGGGCGTGCTCGCCTACCCGGATACCCAGCTCATCCGCACCGATCTGGACTTCGCGTCGACCGATAACGCCGAGATCCGGCAGCTCGCCCGCTTCGGGGGAAGCGCGGTTGGGAAACCGCACCCGGTCGCGGCGCCTCCCGTCGGCATCGACAGGGCCGTGCCGGTGGAAGTGGTTCCCAAACCCGTTTCCTCCTCCGGCGTAAAGCTCACCAAGATCGATATCATCACCAAGCAGAGCAAGTTCGAGGCGCTCAAGACCGCGATGAACGAAATCGGCGTGACAGGCATGACGGTCACGAACGTGCTCGGCTGCGGGATGCAGAAGGGCAAGCCGGAATACTACCGCGGCGTGGAGACGGAGATGAGCCTGCTTCCCAAGGTCGAGGTCGAGATCGTGGTTTCCAAAGTCCCGGTGCGGACCGTCATCGAAACCGCGAAGAAGGTTCTCTACACCGGCCACATCGGGGACGGCAAAATCTTTGTTTACGACGTGGAAAATGTGGTCAAAGTACGTACGGGCGAGGAAGGCTATGATGCCCTGCAGGACGAGGAGTAACCCCTCTCTCCTCACATGTTGAAGATACGCCTGCTAAATAGCCGCACAGGCAGCGGAGCGGGAGAGCAACGCGCTCTTTCGCTCCGCTGCCTTTCTCTCTGCTTCCGCGGCCCGAACGCCCTTGAAGCGTCATGCGGAAAGTCGGGTCGGGAAACCAGGGGAGGCCTCCCCGCGCGCGCAAGAATTCCGAAACGGCTTTCCTCTCCTCCGTTCCTGTGTTATCATGAAAGAGAGAGGTTGGTGCCGCCATGCCCGTACTGTATGTCTACACCACGTATACGCTGTTTTTCATGGCGCTTCTGGTCGCCTGCGTCGTCACCGCGGCCCTGCTCGGCACGTATCTCTCGCTGAGCGCGAAAAAAGACGCCGTCTTTTTCACGTACCTTCTGGTCCACGCGGCGCTTCTGCTGATGGTCCTGGCAAAGCTGCTCGAGCTCGTTTCACCCCTCCGGGCGACGGCCGACGCATACCTCGCTTTCCAGAAAGCCGCCGTGTGCGGCGCCGTACCGGCCCTTTTTGCTTTCCCGGCCGTCCTCTGGAAATGCGGGAAAAACAGGCGGCTGGCGCTGCTCTCGCTCGTTTTCGCGGCGGGGGCGGCGGGGAGTCTGGCGTGCATCCCCCTGCAGACGCCGAAGTGGGCGGCGGACGGCGCGCCGGCCGCGGCGCTGCTTCTCTTTTCAGCGTTCGTCTTCTTTTGGAGAAAGGACATCTTCCCCGCCCTCTCGGAACTGTCGATCGACACTTTCATGGATAAAATCGAGGACGCCGTTTTGATTTTTGACCGCTCCCGGAAGCTCATCGACCGCAACTGGAAAGCGCAGGCGATGTTCCCGTCCCTGGGCCCGGCCTCGACGGCCGAGGACTTCTTCCGCTGCATCGCCTCCCGGGCGGCCGGAGCGCTTCCGCCGCTTTCGCTGGAGGACGGCGCGCCCCCCGCGGAGTTCGGTCTGCGGGAGGGGGCCGAAACGAGCTGGTACCGGTTTCGCGCGGCGGCTGTCCGGCAGAAAAACGGAGTCCGGGTGGCGACGGTCGCGGCGCTTCACGACGTGACGGAGCGGACCGTGCTGCTCCGGGCTCTGGAGGAGAAGAACCGCGCGCTCCAGGCGCTCAACGCCGATCTGGAACGCTACATCGGGATCACGTGCCTGCTCGAGAGCGAGGAGGAAAAGGAACGCTCCTGGGCGGTCATCCGGGAAAAAATCGGAAAAAGCATCGCGCAGCTGCTCTCGGACCTCGAGGCGCTGGAGGCCCGGATGGACGTCCGGGACGAGGCGGCCGCCGGGCGGCTGGACGAGATGATACAAAGCTGCAGGACCGTCATGTCCAGCATCCGGCAGGCCGTGGAACAGGGCGCGGATGCGGCGGGCGCAGAGGAGAAAGGGGTTACGTCATGATCCGGGTTGCCATAGCCGACGACCAGACGCTGCTGCGGCAGATGCTTTCCATGATCCTCTCCCAGATGGAGGAGTTTACCGTGGTCGGCGAAGCAGAAAACGGCGAGGGGATCCTCGCGCTCTGCCGCGAAACGAAGCCGGACGTCGTCCTGATGGACATCAAAATGCCCGGCTCGGACGGCATCTCCGCGCTTTCCGGCATCAAGGCCGCGTTTCCGGAGATCAAAGTCGTCATGCTCACCACGTTCGGAGACGAAAAAAATGTGCTCCGCGCGTACACCGGCGGAGCGGACGGCTATATTTTGAAGGACATCCGGCCGCAGATGCTCTCCGAGTCGATTAAATGCGTGCACGGCGGGCTTTTCGTCATGCACGAGAACATCCACGTCATGCTGCGCAGGGCCGTCCAGGCGGCTTCGGCGGGCAGATCGGCGCACCTGGACATGGCGGACGAGACCTACGACGAATACGGGCTGGACGCGACCGACCGGAAAATCCTGAAGCTCATTACGGCCGGGAAGAACAACCGGGCGATCGGGGAGGAACTGAATTTCTCTGAGGGGACGATCAAGAACCGGATCTCGCGGATTCTGGGCGTGACGGGCCAGAAGGACCGGACGCAGCTGGCCGTCTTCGCGCTGAAAAACGAGCTCATCTGACCGGGATCCCGGCGTAGAGGCGGAATCCGCCTCCCTCCATCGGGCCGAACCGGAAGCTCGCGCCGATCCGGCGCAGCCGCTCCTCCATCCCGGTGAGCCCCATACCCTTGTGGACCTCCTGGCAGCCCAGCCCGTCGTCGATGACGTAGACCTCCATGAGCGCGCTCCGGCCGCGCAGGATGATATCAATCCGCTGCGCGCGGCCGTGGCGGATGGCGTTCGTCACGCCCTCGCGGCACAGTTTGAA
>DAOPLW010000143.1:0-4228 GCA_035391945.1 Oscillospiraceae bacterium
TGCTGCGCGCTCGGCTCGCCCTCCGCGAACACGTCCTCCACGCTGCGCTGCTCCAGGCCGAAGTCCCGGCAGAGATACGCGAAAGCCGCGTGCCCGGTGACAAAGCTCTTCTTCTCCACGGACTGGAATTTCTCGTTATACTCGCTGTAAAGGTCTTCCAGCTGCGCGACGAAATCCCCGCAGTTTTGCTCGTAGTAATCGGCGTTGTCCGGGTCCGCCTGCGCGAGACCGTCCCGGATATTCTGCGCCGCGGTCTCGGCGCCCTTTAAGCTTAACCAAATATGCGGATCATATTCTCCGTGCTCCTCGATTTCCTCGGCATCCGTGTTGGTGATCGCGTCGGCGCCCTCCGACGTTTTCACCACGACGAGGTTGGCGTTATCGGCCGCATCGATCGCTTCCTGGGCCCATGTCTCCATGCCCAGTCCGTTATAGACGAACACGTCCGCCCCGGCGAGATCGGCGAGGTCCTGCGCCTTCGGCTCGAAGTCGTGCGGCTCCGTGCCGTCCGGGATGATGGTGGAGATCTCCACTTTGTCCCCGCCGACGGCGGAGACGAATTCTTTCATCGCGTCGAAGGTCACGGATACATTGACCTTTTCTTCTTCCGGCTGTTCGGCCGCCTGCTTGCCGCCGCATGCCGTGAGAGTCAGTACGCCGATGACGCACACCAGCGGGACGGTCCATCTTTTCAGCACTGTTTTCACGCTCCTAAAATTATGCTTGCAAATGCCTCCCATTTGCATCTATAATACAGGATAGTGCAGACGGGAATTTTTGTCAAGTGCAAATGCGTTTCATTTGCAACAAAAATTTGCGTCTGCCCGGGAAAGGAAGTTGTCCATGATCCAGGCAGAAAATGTATACTTTTCCTATACCGGTTCGCCGCCCTATGTGCTCCATGACCTCAATCTCGACGTCCGCGACGGCGCGTATGTCTCGGTGGTGGGCGAAAACGGCAGCGGGAAGAGCACGCTCATGCGGCTGATCCTGCGGTTTCTCACGCCGACGAGCGGTGCCGTCCGGACCCGGGCGAAGCGGATCGGATACGTTCCGCAGAAGAACGACTTTTCCAATTCCGGCTTCCCCATCACGGTCTATGAAGCGCTCGACTCCTACCGGAAGCTTCTCAAAATCAAAGACCGGAGCGTGGTGACAGAGCGCTTGCGGCAGGTCGGGATGGCCGATTTTTCCGGCGCGCTCATGGGGAACCTCTCCGGGGGCCAGAGCCAGAAAATCCTTATCGCGCGCGCTCTCATGGGCGAGCCGGACCTTCTGATCCTGGACGAGCCCTCCGCCGGCGTCGACGTCGCCAGCCAGAAGGAGATCTACGGGTTCCTGAAGGCGCTCAACCGGGAGAAGCAAATTACGATCCTCTCCGTCGAGCACAACCTGGACGCGGCCATCGCGAATTCGACTTCCATCTACCACCTCGTGGGCGGCCGGGGGCATCTCTGTTCGCCCCGGCAGTATGCCGACGAGTATCTCAAAGCCAAGTGAAAGCAGGGTCGCCATGTTTCAGTACAGCTTCATGCAAAACGCGTTTCTCATCTCCATCTTCATCTCGATTCTCTGCCCGTGCATCGGGATCTTTCTGGTGCTCCGCCGCTACTCCATGATCGGCGACACCCTGTCCCACGCCTCGCTCGCCGGGGTCACGCTCGGGCTGCTCTTCGGGCAGAGCCCCGTGCTCGGGGCCTTCGTGTTTACCTCCCTGTGCGGTGCCCTCATCGAGTTTCTGCGCGGTTATTTCAAAAAATACACCGACCTGATCCTCGCCATCGTGCTTTCGCTGAGCGTCGGCACCGCGATCACGCTCATCAGCTCCGGGCGTCTCCACGCCAACGCGGACTCCTTCCTTTTCGGGAGCATTCTCACTGTGACCCGTCTGGACATGCTCATGGTGCTCCTCCTGAGCGCGGTCTCCATCCTGCTCCTCGTTTTCCTCTACCATCCGATGCTCTACATCGCCTATGACGAGGAGGCCGCCCGGATCGCGGGTGTTAAAGTGAAGCTCATCAACTACCTCTTTTCCATCCTCGTCGCCTCCGCCATCTCCGTCTCCGTCCGGATCGTGGGCGTGCTGGTCTTAAGCTCCATGATCGCCCTCCCCGTCGCCACGGCGCTGCAGCTGGAAAAGGGATTCCGGCTGACGCTTATTTTTTCCATCGCGTTCAGCATCGTGGACATCATGCTCGGGCTCTTCCTCTCGTACTACCTCAACGTCGCGCCCGGCGGCTTTACAGCGCTCGTCTCCGTCGCCGTTCTGGTCCTGGTCCTCCTCGGCAAAAAGGCGCGCGCGGGCCTCGCCGCGCGCAGGGTGGAATGACGCGCGCGGGTCCCGTCAAACCGCTTGACTTCCCGCGCCGCATCTTCTATAATAATATAAATGCGAATCATATGCATATACGGGCTGTATCAAACCGCCGCGCGGCGGTTTGGCGCGGGCGCGGCGCCTGCGGCGCTTTGAGAAAAGAGAGAAAACGAGGTGAACGCGCGTTGAAACAGGCGGAGAAGAATTGGCCGGCGGGGATCAAGCGGACCCGGCAGCGCGAGAGCGTGCTCCGGGTTCTCGAGCGCTCCGACCGCCCTTTGAGCGCATCGGACATCTGCTCGGAAATCGAGAAGGACGGCGAGGCCGTGTGGCTGTCCACCGTCTACCGGATTCTGGAGCTTTTTGAAAAGAAAAAGCTGGTCAAAAAGGCCGACGTGATGAACCGTGAAATGGCCGCGTACGAGCTCGACCGCCCCGAGCACAAGCACTACGCCGTCTGCGTGAGCTGCCACAAGATCATCCCTATGGAAAACTGCCCCATGGAACAGTTCAGGCCCCAGATGGAGGACGACGGGTTTCTCGTGACGGGCCACAATCTGGTGATATACGGCTTCTGCAAGGACTGCGCGCCGAAATGAACCGGGAGGAACGCCCTCCTCCGGCATACAGGAAAAAACCGCGGCGGGAACACTTTTGTGTTCCCGCCGCGGTTTTTTCACGTTACGTTCCCGCGTCCTCCATCTGCCGTTTGATCGCCGCGAAGCTCTCGGAGCTGATGACGTGCTCCATCCGGCAGGCGTCCTCGGCCGCCACGTCCCGGTCCACGCCGAGACGCGAGAGCCACGCAGAGAGGACCTTATGGCGTTCGTAAATGGTCTCGGCTACGCCTCTTCCCTTTCCGGTGAGTGTGATGTAGCCTTCGCCGTCCATTTTGATATAGCCGTTTTCACGCAGCTTCTTCATGGCCACGCTGACGCTCGGCCTCTTGTAGTCCAGCTCCGCCGCGATGTCGATGGACCTGACGCAGGGGCCCCTGTGGCTGAGAACCAGGATCGTCTCGAGGTACATCTCGGCGGACTCCTGCAGCTTCATCGTTCCCGACTCCTTTCGTTGGCAGCGGGCAGTTCCTCCCCGCGGCAGCTCCGGTTGGTCGGACGGGCACAGGCGGAAAATGAGAAAGGCGCCGGGCGCGTCCATCGCCCGCGCGCAGGTCTCTCCTTCCCGCCCGAAACGGGGCCGTTCGGCCTGCCGCACGCCGCGGAAAGCGGGACTTCCCCGCTTTCCGCGGCATGCCTGGGCAGACGAACCCCTCGAAAAGGATCTTACTCTTTGGGGGAATGCTCGTCGCAGCCGTGCTCGCCGCACACGCCGTCATGGTGCTCCCCGTGATGGGTGCACGCGACCTCGGGGTCGAAAGCCAAGCGTCCCGCCAGAAGCGCTTCCACCGCCTGGTCGGTGTCGCCGGAGACGCCGCCGTAGAGCCGGATGCCGGCCTCCCCCAGCGCGCGCTTGGCGCCGCCGCCGATGCCGCCGCAGACGAGCGTGTCCACGCCGAGCTTTTTCAGGACGTCCGGCAGCGCGCCGTGGGCGCTCCCGTTGGTGTTGACGGTCGTCGCGACCGTAACCTTGCCGTCCGCTATGTCGTAGATTTTGAACCGCTCGGTGTGCCCGAAATGCTGGAACACCTTCCCGTTCTCGTAAGTTACCGCGATGCGCATGGTTGTCATCCTCCCTTTCTGATCAGCAGTTCAACCATTTCGTCCAGTCCGCCCTCTTCCACGTCCTCGATGGTGCCCCGGTCGGAGGCGGCCGCCAGCGCCGGGTCGATGGGAAGCCGGCACACCGTCCGGATCCCGTGCCGCTTCGCGATTTCGCCGATGTGGCTCTCGCCGAAGATGTGGTGCTCGCTCCCGCAGTCCGGGCATTTGAAATAGCTCATGTTTTCGACCAGCC
>DAOPLW010000144.1:0-4214 GCA_035391945.1 Oscillospiraceae bacterium
CGACGCGGGCGAAATGAAGCAGCTCACCGCGGTCCTGCTGGACAACGCCTGCAAATACGCCGGCGAGGGCGGCGTGGTGCGCCTGAAGCTCGCGCGGGAAGGGGAGCGCCTGTGCCTGTCCGTTTTTAATACGGGCGAAAGGATCCCGCCCGAGAAGCTCGATCATGTTTTCGAGCGCTTTTACCGCGCGGATGAGGCGCGCAGCGAGGGCGGATATGGGCTGGGCCTCGCCATCGCACAGCGTATCGCGGAGAATCACGGCGGCAGGATCACCGCGGAGAGCGGTGAACAGGGGACCACGTTCACGCTCACGGCGCCTCTGAAGAAGTAGGGGACTAGTCGTCCTTGTCTTTCAGGCCCATGAGCAGGAGCAGGCCGAGCGCCACCACAAGCTCCAGATTGTCGCCCTCCAGAAAAACGAAGAGCAGAATAAGGAGCAGCAGAACGTCACCCGTGTCGATGTCGTCCAGCTTCAGCTTTTTGAGAAGGCCGCTGATCCCGGCGAGCGGATTGGGGCGCTCCTCGCGCGGCGGCGGAGCGTGGTGAAACGCGCCGCCAGGCTCCTGCCGTCCCTCTTGACGGGGAGCTTCGCGGTGCTCCTGCGCATGCTGCTGCGCGCCGTAGGGAGCCTGCCTGTAGCCCTCCTGCTGCGCGTTCTGCTGGAAGCCGTAGGGCGCCTGCCGGTATGATCCCTGCTGCGGCTGCCGCCGGGGCTCGTCGGCGTAGTCCGGCTCGCGGACCCGCGTGTAGCCGCCGTTTTGGGGAATGTAGCGGTTATACATCCGTATCCCCCTTCCTGAAGCTTTCGAAGGCGATTTTGGCGATGTGAGCGAGCCTGGCGATCTGCAGCGCGCGGTCCATTTTTGCCGCGCGCGATTCTTTCAGGAACGGGCGCAGCGCCAGGAGAAAGGCCGCCTTCTCGTCCGCTCCGTGGCTGTACTCGGACGCGACGCGCGCGATGGCGGAGAGGACTTTCGGGTCGAGGTTGCCGAGAAGCGCCGCGGGGTTGAATGTATCGGCGCTATTCTGCTGCGCGAGGCTCTGCGCCGGCGGGCTCTGCGGCGGGGAACCGCCGGATCTGGCCTGGGGCGCGCCGGTGTCCTGTCTTGCCTGAGGTGTGCCGGCATCCTGTTTGGCCTGGGGCGCGCCGTTTTGTCCCTCGCCGCCGCCGAGCGTGCGCGCGAGGGCCATGATCTGTTCCATGGCCTGCGGCGAGGAGAGCACGGTATTCAGTTTATCCTCGAACTCTCCCAATGCGATCCGCTCCTATTTATTGAATTGGCTGGAGATGCGCTGCAGAAGCGCCGCGCCCTCCGGGTTCCGGGTGATGTTTCCGAGCAGGTTCACGAGCGCGGCCGGATTTCCGCCCGCGGCGGCCATGGCGGCGTCCTGAGCCCCGCCCGCTTCATCGAGAAGCTGCATGAGGCGTTTTCCCTCCGGAGAGGTCAGAAGCGCCGCAATGGCGGCCTTGTTGCGCAGGATATTTGCCGCTTCGGGCGAGGAAAAGATTTCAGCGGGAATGGAATTTGCATCCTTCATAGCCGTTCTCCCATCCGCCGGACGCAATGATCCGGCTATTGTAATCTGCTTTCAGTATATTCGGAAAGGCACGGAAAGGTGCAAAACGGAAGGATTGACCGCCTCGTATGAAGCTCCTCGTATGTTCCGATTCCCACGGCGGCGCGGAGGGGATGCGCCGCGCGCTCCTCTCCGAAAAGCCGGACATGCTCCTCTTTCTCGGCGATGGTCTCGGCGATCTGAGAGAGCTGTGCAGGGAATATCCGGCACTCCCCGCCGAGGCCGTCTGCGGAAATTGCGACGGCGGAGCCGGTTTCCCGGCGGAGCGGCTCCTGACCCTCGCCGGTTATCGCATCCTGATGCTCCACGGGCACACGCGCGGTGTCAAGCTGGGGTATGACCGGGTGCTTTCCGCCGCGCTGGATATGGGGGCGGACGCGGTCCTCTTCGGCCACACCCACCGCCCCTACCATGCTATCGCGCGCGGCGTCCATTTGTTAAACCCGGGCTCGGTTTCCGGGCGCTGGGGGCCGGCGCGCTACGCTGTGCTGGAGCTTGCGCAGAAGGGCGTCTCCGCCCGTCTGGAACAGATATAAAAGGATGAGGCCGTGCGGATGCACGGCCTCATCCTTATGATTTCGGTATCTACAGTGCCGACAGCCTCCGGATGTCCTCCGTGAGCCGATCCCGGCCGAAGGTGATTGCCTCCTTGGCCTCTTCGGTGCCGTCAAAGACCGTGACGCCGACGAAGAGCCCCTCGAAATACCAGTCCAGGAGCGTTAGGAGGTCCGCCGGTTCCCCAGTGAGCTGGGCGAAGCCCGCGTAGAAGAGATTGAGAAGCGGCAGCAGCGAAGCCGCGTTCTCCTGCGCAAGGCGCTGGTTTTCAATCCTGCCGAGTTTTTGCCGGGCGGGCGTTCCCGTGCCGTTCCACTCCATCTCGCGCACGTTCGCCTCGGCGGCGTCCAGATAGCCGAGCGCGGCCCGGCCGGCGTCCGCGACCATTTCCGACGCCGGGAGCGGGAGGGTCTCCGGCCCGGCCTCCAGCGCTGAGATACGCTGCAGGTAGAGCGCAGCCTGCTTTTGCAGGGCTGCGATGCGCGCCTGCGCCCTATCCGGTTTCTGATGCACGCCTTGGCCAAAAAGCGCGTCCAGAATGCCCCGCGGCCGGGCGGAGGAAGCTCCCACCTTCAGCGTCTGCGAGAGCTCCCGCCTGCGCCTGTCGAGCGCCGACGCTTCCGCGCGTAGGCGCGCGATGCCTTCCTCTTTTGTCATCTCGGAGCCTCCCTTCTGAAACGCTGTTCCAATATTTTCCGTGCGGTCCCGGCCAGGCGATCCGGTTGGCTTTGCCGGGATGGTGCCCGTTGCGGCATAGTTCCCCAATTCTATGATATGCCGGCCGGGTGCGTCCCGTTCGCGCATTCCCGCGGCGATTGCCTTCCGGAGGAGGCGATTGCACAGCGCCGCCTGAACCCATAAAAAAGCCGGGAGCGCCGCGTGGGCGGTCCCGGCCGAGCTGTTATTTCCCGCTTTCCTCCGCGCTGTTTTCCTGCGCGCCGGATTCGGAGGGAGCCTCCATGATTTCACGCAGGTGGGAGAGGAGAACCTTTCTGGCGGCGGAGTTGATGATCTGCTGGGTGATGAGCCCGTCGATGACATAGAGGAGCACCGAGGCGCCCAGTGCCGCGGCGGCGAAGGAGAGCGCCGTCGCGGGGCTCTCGCCCAGCCCGAGGTAGACGCCCGCGGCCACAAAACAGATTACCAGAACAATATAGAGACGCAGCGGCGTGCGGAACATGCCGGTCACGCAGCTGCCGGTTCCGTCGGGCTGTACGGCGCCGCAGAAAAAGCAGTTCTGCTTGCGCGCAAGCTCTCCCGCATACCCGAAAACGAAGTGGTTCCCGTTTACCGCGCCGGGCCATTCCTTCTGGTGCCCCATGGGACGGTAATTGATCTTTTCCGTTGCCTCCGAGATCCGGGAGAGGACCGTCTCGGGGGAGAGGGGAGAGCGCAGCGTCAGTTTGATCGTCATGGGTCAACACACTACCTTATCAAAAAATTAGATTTAAGATCTGCTCTTCCCGGCGGGGAATGAAGACGTGAAAGGCCGCGGATATTATGATTGAGGGGAAGGTTTCCTTTTCAGCACGTGGTCGCAGTAAGGGGCGAGGGCGCAGGCTGCGCAGTCCGGCCTGCGGGCGACGCAAACGGCCCTCCCGTGGAGGACAAGCCGGTGGCAGAAGGCGCTCTGCTCGGCGGACGGGATCATCCTGGAGAGCTGCAACTCAACCTGATACGGGTTCTTCGAGCCGTCCGTGAGGCCCAGGAGGCCCGTGATACGGATGCAGTGGGTGTCCGCCACAATGCCGCCTTTCCCGTAGACGTCGCCGAGAATGAGATTCGCGGTCTTCCGGCCCACGCCGGGGAGCTTTAAGAGCTCGTCCATCTCGTCCGGCACGCGCCCGCCGTAGTCCGAGAGCAGCATCCCGGCCGAGGCAATGATGTCGCGCGCCTTGGCGCGGTAGAAACCGCACGAGTGGACGATTTCCGAGAGCTCCTCGAAGTCGGCCCCGGCGATTTCCTCCAGCGTCGGGTAACGCTGAAAAAGCACGGGCGTAATGAGGTTGACGCGCGCGTCGGTGCACTGGGCCGAGAGCCGTACGGCGAAGAGCAGCTCGTATGGTTTCGCGTATTGCAGC
>DAOPLW010000145.1:0-4181 GCA_035391945.1 Oscillospiraceae bacterium
GCGTCCGGCCTGGCGGACGGCAAGCGCTTTGGTTTCAACCTCGGCTACGGTTTCGGCGACACCACGGCCGCAACCGAGAACGTGCTCTTTTACGGCGGCCGCGCGAACAAACTGGAGGACGTGACCTTCTGCATCCCGCAGAAGAATGGGAAAGACGAGTTTATGTCAACCTGGAACTTCACCAGCAGCGACGACCGCTTCGAAGCGGCGTTCGTCCCCATGCTCGACCGCGCGGCCCATACGAACCTGGGCGTTCTCGAGAGCGACCAACACCAGGTTTTCGGGCGGTTTACCGGGAGGGCCGTGCTGGACGACGGGAAGGAAATAAGCTTACATAATCTTATCGGTTTTGCAGAGAAGGTCCGAAACAAATGGTAAGGAGACATACGGAATGGTGATTGAGTACGAGCCGCGCGGCGTCTGTTCGCGGCACATGACGGTCGAGGTCGAGGGCGGCATTATCCGTTCGGTCGCCGTGGTGGGCGGCTGCGACGGGAATCTGCAGGGGATCGCCTCGCTCCTGCGCGGAATGCGCACGGAGGAAGCAATCGCGCGTCTGGAGGGCATCCGGTGCAACGGAAAACCGACGTCCTGCCCCGACCAGCTCGCGCAGGCGCTCAAGACGGCGCAGGCGCAGCGATGAGCGTGTTTGAAACCCGCTTTTCCATCGAGAGCGGCGCGCAGGACTGCTTCGGCGTCTGCAAGGCATCTGCGGTGCTGGGCTTTCTGACGGACGCCGCCGGACGGCATGTGACGGAGTGCGGCTATAACCGCGCGAAGATCCTCAAGGAACGCGGCGTCGTGTGGGTTCTCTCGCGCACGCGCTTTTTCCTCACCCGGCCGCTCCACGCAGAGGAGAGCCTGACCGTGCGCACATGGCTGCGCGGCACGGAGGGCACCGCCGCCTTCTACCGGGACTACGACTTCTACCTGAAGAAGGAAAAGATCGGCTATGCGGTGTCCCGCTGGACCTGGCTGGACCTGGAGACCGGGACGCTTCTGAGGCCCGAGCTCCCGGCGGGCCTCACCGGCGGGGAGGTGCGAAAGGAGAGGCTGACGCGGCTGAGCCTGCCGGCGATGGAGCCGGCGCGCACGCGGCTCCTCTATTACAGCGACGGCGACATCAACCGCCACGTCCACAACACGCGCTACGCGGATTTTGCCTGCGACGCGTTGAACCTCGAGGAGAAAAAGAGCTTTGTCTCATCGATGCAAGTCAATTTCCTGACCCAGACGAAGGTGGGGGAGACGCTCTACCTCACCTGCGGCGCGAAGAACGGCGTGTCATATGTCTCGGGCAGCGACGTGAACGGAAAACAGCATTTCGAGGCGTCCGTGGGACTAAAAAACCTTTAGGATTGAGGAGGAGATCTCATATGAACCAGGAAGGGAAATTCATCAAGCGGGGCATCACGTTCGACGACGTGCTGCTCCTGCCCGCCGAGAGCAGCGTGCTGCCGCGGGACATCGATCTGACCACGTGGCTGACGAAAAAAATCAAGCTGAACATCCCGCTCATGAGCGCCGCGATGGACACCGTGACCGAGTACCGCATGGCGATCGCGGTGGCGCGCGAAGGCGGGATCGGCGTTATCCATAAAAACATGAGCATCGAGCAGCAGGCCGAGCAGGTGGACATGGTCAAACGCTCGGAAAACGGCGTCATCACCAACCCGTTTTTCCTCGCGCCCTATAATACGCTGGGCGAAGCGGACGAGCTCATGGCCAAATACCGCATCTCGGGCGTGCCGATCTGCGACAAGAACCGGAAGCTCCTGGGCATCATCACCAACCGCGACCTGAAGTTCGAGGAGGACATGAGCCGTTCCATCGACGAGGTCATGACCAAGGAGAACCTCATCACCGCCCGGGAGGGGACGACCCTTCGCGAGGCGAAGGAGATCCTGCGCCGCCATAAGGTCGAAAAGCTCCCCATCGTGGACGGCGAGTTCCGGCTCAAGGGCCTTATCACGATCAAGGACATCGAAAAGTCCGTTACGTACCCGAACTCCGCGCGCGACGCGATGGGCCGCCTGGTGGTGGCCGCGGCGATCGGCGTGACCGGGGACGTGAGCGACCGCGCGGCGGCGCTTCTGGAGGCCGGGGCGGACGCCCTGGTGCTCGACTCCGCGCACGGTCACTCGGAGAACATCCTCGCGTGCCTCCGCCGGCTCAAGAGCCTTTATCCCGCCGCCCAGATCGTCGCCGGCAACATCGCCACCGCCGAGGGCGCGAAGGCGCTCATCGACGCGGGCGCGGACTGCATCAAGGTCGGCATCGGCCCC
Source organism: Oscillospiraceae bacterium (assembly GCA_035391945.1). Lineage (GTDB taxonomy): Bacteria > Bacillota > Clostridia > Oscillospirales > Oscillospiraceae > DAOPLW01. The sequence goes on from DAOPLW010000145.1 coordinate 2,286, forward strand.
GGCTCCATCTGCACCACCCGCGTGGTCGCGGGCATCGGCGTGCCCCAGATCACCGCGGTGATGGACGCGGCTTCCGCGGCGGCCGAGGCGGGCGTCCCCGTCATCGCGGACGGCGGCATCAAGTACTCGGGCGACATCACCAAGGCCATTGCGGCGGGCGCCAACGTGGTCATGCTGGGGAGCCTTTTCGCGGGCTGCGAAGAGAGCCCGGGCGAGAGCGAGGTCTACCAGGGCCGGCAGTTCAAGGTCTACCGCGGCATGGGGAGCCTCGCGGCCATGAACAAGGGCAGCCGCGACCGGTACTTCCAGGAGGGCAGCAAAAAACTGGTGCCGGAGGGTGTGGAGGGGCGCGTGCCCTACCGCGGACCGGTCTCCGAAACCATCTACCAGCTCATGGGCGGCCTGCGGTCCGGCATGGGATACTGCGGCACGGCGGACCTGCGCGCGCTGCAGCAAAACGGGAAATTCGTCCAGATCACGACCGCCGGTCTCAAGGAGAGCCACCCGCACGATATCTATATCACCAAGGAAGCGCCGAACTATACCATGAACCCGCAGTCATAAACGATAGCAGGAAAACGCCCCGCGTCAAGACGCGGGGCGTTCTTTTTCCCCAAAAGGCAGGGGGAAAGGCTCTCCCGGAGGACCTCCATTCATCGCGGATACGCCGGCAGTGCGAGGCTGCGCCGGCGCACCCTCGCCTCCTCGGCAAAAGAGACGTCTCTTTTGCCGAGGAGGCGGAAAAGCACTGCGCTGCGCATTTTTATATCTGTTTCCCGCTTTCCGGGACCGGCACGCGGAGCGTCCTCCGGCGCCGGAAGAACACGGACGCGGTGCCGCCGGCGGCGAGGAGGGCGCCTACGGTCCAGGCCAGGGAGATCTCGCCCCGGAGGAGCAGCCCGGCGGCGAGGAGGGCGCCTATGAGCCCGCCGGCCTGCGCGGCGAAGGACAAAACGCTCAGAAGCGAGGCGCGCACCGCATTTTCCGCCTCCAGGTTGAGGATCGACTGCTCCGGAACCGCGAGAAGGCCGATCGCCAGATAGAGCCCGAGATACGAGGCGGAAAAGCCCGCCGGAGATTCCTGCCGCGCGAGCAGGAGCACGAGGGCGGCCATCGACGCGGAGAGCGCGAGGTAGGCGGTCCAGCAGGCATTTTCCCGCTCCGTTTTGAGCGCCCGGCCCATCAGAAGGCTGCCGCATACGGTGGCAAGAAAAGCGCCGGCGCTGAGGACGCCCAGCCACCTTTGCGCATGTTCGCCCGCGAGGGAGAGAAACTGCGGCTGCCAGTACGTCTCGATCATGGCCTGCATGACCATGATTACGACTGCGCAAAAGAGAAGATAGCGGAGATTCCGCTTTTCGCGCAGAAGCGACCCGACCTGCGCGAGCTGCGTCCGCAGCCCGCGACGCCCGGAGCGCGCCGGCGCTTCCCGGACGGTGAAGGCGGTCAGGATCCCCACCGCGCCCACGAGCGCGGTGCGCAGGACGATATGCCGGAAATAGCCGCCCGCCTGCGGCAGAAAGCCGCCCACGAGCGCGCCGAGCGAAATCCCCGCGCACTGAAACACCGAGAGGAGCGAAACGGTTTTGCCGATTTCCGCCTCGCCGCCGCGCGCGATGGATTCTTCCATCACAAGCGCGTCGACGCTCCCGGAGGAAAAGGCCCGGCCAAGGCCCTGCAGGAGCATCGCGATGAAAACCGCGGCGAAGCTCCCCGACAGCAGGAGGCCGAGGCCGCCCGCCGCCTGGAGCGCGCAGGAGAGCAGAAACGAGTTCTTTCTGCCGTGGAGATCCGCGAATATCCCTGATGGGACCTCCGCCAGGATGGCCGCGAGCGAATAGGCGGCGAAGGCAAGCCCAAGCGTCTCCAGCGTCGCTCCGTGCGCGCACAGCAGCA
>DAOPLW010000146.1:0-4105 GCA_035391945.1 Oscillospiraceae bacterium
AAATTTCGCAGCCGCCGCCGAGCGCAAAGCCGTTGATGGCCGCGATAAAGGGTTTCGTGCAGTTCTCGATCATCAGGAATACCTTGTTGCCCAGGTCGCCGAACCTCTTGCCTTCGATAGCGCTGAACTGAAGCATCTCGCCGATGTCCGCACCCGCGACAAAGCTCTTGTCGCCGGCACCGGTCAGGATGGCGACATGAATGCTCTCGTCCTCCTCGACCATCGTGAAGGCCTCGGCCAGATCCTTAAGGACGGCGCTGTTGAGCGCGTTGAGCGCCTTGGGACGATTGATGGTAACAATCGCGATGTTACCCTTTTTCTCAAACAGTACGTTTTCCATTGTGTCACTCCTTCGACTTAATCATTTTGATTGAAGCTTCTCCACAAAACCCACAAATAGTATACCGTTAATCTGGGGAAGAATCAAGTCTTTTCCGGCGTTTTTTTCCTACGAAATAACCAAATTATTCAACTCTTTCAGGATTCTGATCTCGTAGGTCGGCTCCGCGCCGCCGCGCGCCGCCGCGCCCGGATTGAACCAGCAGGTGTCTAGACCCGCGGCCGCCCCGCCGGCAATATCCGTCTCCAGACTGTCCCCCACCATAAGGACGCCCGGCCGGTCGGAAATGCCCATTTTCTCCAGCACCAGGTCAAAATATGCCCGCTGCGGTTTCGAGACGCCCAATTCCTGCGAAATGTACACATCCTTTCCAAAAAACCGGGCGAGCGGCGAAGACGCGAGACGCGCTTTCTGGACGCTTGTGACGCCGTTTGTCACGAGGGCCAGCCGGCAGTGCGCCGATAGCTCCCGGCAGACCTCCTCGGCCCCCTCCGTTGGAAAGCTCTGCTCCCCCAGGCAGTCGAGATAGTCCCGGTTCATAGCCGCGGGGTCGTCGGCCCCGCCCAGGAGGCGGATGAAGCGCGCGAAGCGCTCCACGGTCAGTTTCTCCTGCGTCGTCTCCCCGCGTGCGAGCGCGCTCCAGAGCTCCTTGTTGATCCGGTCGTAAAGTGCGACGGTCTCGGGATTGTATGGATACCCGCGCGATGCGAAAGTCAGCCGCAGCGCCTCGCGCTGGGAGCGGTCAAAATCGAAGAGCGTATTGTCTGCGTCAAGCAGGACGGTTTTGTACATGGTGTTCTCCTTTACTGAATTCGAATCTGTTTCCATTTTGCGCTGCGGTACCGCCAGATGGTGAGCGTTGCGCGCAGAAGCTGATCGGTGGCGAGCGCCAGCCACGCGCCCGTGAGGCCCATGTCGAACCCGAAAATCATGACGGCGGCCAGCACGGGGCGCACGACCAAGATCGTCACGAAGCTGATGATCGCCACGAACCGGGTATCGCCGGCGCCGCGCAGCGCGCCGGCCAGAATGAACTGGGAGGCGTGGAGCGGCTGGATGAGCGCCACGATCCGCAACAGCCGCGCGCCGTTTTCCACGATGTAGGGGTCCTTGTTAAACAGACTCACGAGCGGCCCGCCGCAGAAAAAGCACAGCGAAGCGATGATGAGGGCGACCAGGACGCCGAGCACCTGCGTCCGCCGCGCATAGGCGTGCCCCATGTCGGTCCGGTTTTTTCCCAGGCTCTGGCCCATCATGGAGGTGGAGGCCACGGCGAAGGCCTGTCCGTTCATGAAGCACATGGCCTGGATGTTGACGCAGATCTGGTGCGTCGCGTAGGCGAGTGTGCCGAGGCCCGCCACCAGGCGGGCGAAAACCATGAAGCCGACGCGCGAGATGAACTGCTCGAGCATGGCGGGCGCGCCGATCTGCCAAATGGCGCCCAGCGCCTGCCTGTCCGGCTTGAAGCCGCGGCGGAAGTCCAGATGGACGTATTCCTCCTTCCGCAGCACCACGCCGAGCGCGACGAGAAAGGAAACGAACTGCCCGATGATGGTGGCGATGGAAGCGCCCGCCACCTCCAGCCGCGGGAAGCCGCACTGTCCGGTGATGAGAAAATAGTTGAAGGCCACGTTCACCAGGTTTCCCAGAAGGTTGTAGACCATAGCGGCGCGGGAGTTGCCAGAACCGCGCAGCGCCGCGGTAAAAGTGGCGGTGATCCCCACGAAAAGGAGCCCGAGCATCTGGATCTGGAGGTACTGCGTGCCGCCGACGAGCGTGGCCTCCTCCTGGGCGCCCATGAGCCAGATGAACTGCTCCGAGAAAACGTAGCCGATGGCCGAGCAGACGGCCGTCACGGCAAAAATAATCAGCAGCCCCTGCCGCAGCAGCAGCTGCGCCCGCTCCCGGTCGCGCGCGCCGCGGGCGCGCGCGACCATGGCCGTGACGCCCACGTTGAGTGCGATGAACATCGTGGCCATGAGATATTTAGGCTGCGTGGCGAGGCCGACCGCCGTGATGGCCCAGGGGCCGAGCGTGCCGACCATGGCCAGGTCCACCAGGGACGCCAGCTGCACCAGCAGGAGCTCCACGAGCGCCGGCCACGCCAGGCGCGCCACGTCTATGTACAGTTGTTTGGATTCCACGCCCTCCGGCAGCGGGCTCCGCCAGCCGACGGGGGCGGCGTCGTGCGTCTCCCAGGCGCCGAGCGCATCCAGCGCCGTCGGTACGGCCCGTACCTTCGGCGCGGGCCGTTCTTCTTTCTGCATCGGTCTGCTCCTATGTATGAAAATAGCAGGAGCCGGACCCCCAGCGGGGCCCGGCTCCGCGCATTACAGCTCCAGATCCTCGTAGTCCGCGTACTCCCCGCCGCAGCAGCGGCAGGGCAGGCCAAGGTCCTTCAGGTACCCCCGCAGGCGCGCCAGCCCGGCCTCGATCTTATCCCAGTACGCAACGACCGCCGTAACGACCGCCGCGACGGCCAGCACCAGGGCCAGCACCTGCAGCATACATCTCGTCAATTTCAAAGCGTTCCCTCCCCGGATGAGAGTTTGTCTTGTTATTATATACGATTCGCTTGAAAAATACAACCTGTATGACGCCGGTTTTCCCGTCTTCCGGAAACGCGGCCGCCGGGTGCCTTTTTGCCCCCGCCGCCGGCGTTTCCGGCACGCTTATTTCATCATGATGTATTCGCCCAGCTCGACAAAACCGACGCGGTGATAGATCCGCCCGGCCTCCGGGTTGTCGTAGAAGAGGCAGAGGAATTTCATCCCTCGCCCGAGGCAGTCCCGACAGAGCGCCGAGACCGCCGCGGAGGCGAGGCCGCGCCTGCGGAAGCCCGCCAGCGTGGCGACGCCCACGACCATCGCGCTCATGCTGTTTTCCGCGCTCGTGAGCGCGGTCGCCAGGAGCTTGCCGTTTTTGTCAAAGACGCCGAAGCCGCCGCCGCTGTCGGTTTCGAACTTCACGCGCTCCTCCTCGGTCCGCTTGGCTTCCTTGCCGAGGTAATTTTCACGGAATTCCTCGATCCCGCTGAAAAGCGAGACGATAGCCGCCGCGTCCTCCGCCGTAAGCCGCCGCATCGAGAGGCCCTCCGCCACGAACGGAAAATCCGCCGGCCGGTCGCAGCGGCTCAGGTACGTTGCCCGGCAGTTCCGTTCCGGGAAAAACGGCGCGAGGCGCCGCAGCACGCTTCCCTTTCCGCTCACCAGCTCGCATGCCGGCTGCGCGCGGAGATACGCCGCCACGGCCGCAGCGTCGTAGTCCTCCTCCCGGCTGTAAACCAAAAAGAAATCCATGTAGCGCAGCGTGACGCTGTCCCAGGCCCCGTCCTTCTCGTGCACGGCGATCGTCACGTACGTGCCCTCCAGGCCGAAGTTCTCCACGTCGCCGATGAAAAAGAGATTGTATTCCGGTTCCGCGGATAAGTAACTGAGAAGCGCCGCGCGGTCGGCTTCCTTCAAAATACGCATGCGATCGATCTCTCCCTCTCATGCCGCCCGCCGCTGCGGGCGGCTCTTCCAAAAGAAATACCGTGCCGCACGGTGAAAGAAAGAGCCGTGGGCCGGCGTTTCCCCATCTCATTCGTGTTCCAGAAAAACGGTGGCCTCCATGTCCGCGGTGGCAAGCGCGAAGGCCAGGGGATAGCGGCGCATGGCGTCGCTCACCGTGCGGTTGTCCTCGGGGCCGGAAAAGCCCATGTGCCAGCGGATGGCGAAGGCCTCCTCCCGCGTCAGGCGAAGGAACCCGGAGAGGATGTAGACG
>DAOPLW010000147.1:0-4040 GCA_035391945.1 Oscillospiraceae bacterium
CACGGCCCCCGATGCGGGAAAGCAAACCCCTCCGCTTCACGCGCCGGGTCTGGATATCAACCAACAATATAGCATTCCGCCCCTGTGCTGTCAATGTTTTTCTTTTTATGGGGAAAGCTGCGGAACCCCGCGCGTCTCGCCGGATTTCTCCGGCCGGGACGGCGAAGGGGGGCGGACAATTAGGAAAGAGCGGGACGCGCGGGGTGCAAACCGGACGCATTCCGCCCGATCAAAACGGAGCGGGCGGACCGCCTTTTCAGACTGTCCGCCCGCTCTGCTGCTCTCTGTTTGGAAGAGGGATGCGCTCCGGTTCTATGCTGCACTTTCCGCAGCGTCAACGGCGATGATACACTGGATCTCGCCCGAGCTGTCGTACTGCACGGTGATGAAGTCGCCGACGCTAATGACGGACGCGTCCGCGGGCGTGATACCGCCCTCGCTGGACGTGTACACCGTGTACCCGTCGTTCAGGTTCAACTGCTCCTCGTCAGAGGTTTCAGTGAAGGCCGTTTCGTCGGGGTGGTAATAGATGCTGCTCACGTCGGTCGCGCTGCCGGTGTACTTGTAGTTCTGCAGCGTCAGCGTGCCGTCCACATCGCCGGTCACCTTCATGAGCTTATAGGTAAATTGGTCCGCAGATGCCGAGGAAGAACATCCGCTTAGAAGCGCCAGACAGAAAACCGCGACAAGCGCCAGAATCAGCGTTTTCTTTTTCAAATCGATTCATTCCTTTCCGCATTCCGGGGCGCGACAAATGAGATCCGGTCGCGCGTTTTTCACTATGGATGGCGAGGGCCATTTTCTCCCTCTTGCCTTTTAGTGTAGACCGTGAACCATAAAGGAACTTAAAAAGAAATGTGAACAGATTGAGAAAAAACGTCAATTAAGTCCCAGCGCATGCTGCGCGGCAGCGAGGAGATTCTCCTCCGATTCGCGGGAGACGAGCAGGGACTCGCCCTGGAAAACGGCGAGCGCCTGGTCGCTGCCGAGCGGACTGAGCGTCAGCGTCAGGGTGGGGAAGACGGAGGCGTTCCGGTGGATGACGATCCCGATCTCCGGGGTCCCGGCGGATACGCTGCCAGCCTCCTCCTGCAAAACGAGGCCGCTCACGCAGTCAAGAAAACTCTCCACGGCGTCCGCGTCGAGCGCCGTGCCGCCGCAGGTGTAACCATTTGCGGTCTGTGTCTGCGTATCGTCCGAGGAGGCGTCCGCCCCTTCGGTGGGCGCGGGCGAGACCTCGACGTCCTGGGTCCCGTCGAAGCTGATGGTGTACGTCTCGCCGGAGAGCGTCACATCCATGGAGGTGACGGTGTCCCAGTCCATACGGCAGAAGCGGTCAGGCCGCAGGGAGGCGTAGTCCGCGGTGAGGAGCGCCTCGGCGGCGTCGGTATCGATGAGGTAGACCATGCGCGAGCCCGAAAGCGCGGCGTAGTAACCGTCGTCCGTCCGATTGCCGATGCGCAGCGTGAACGTGTTCCAGGAGGTCTGCTGCTCGGTCACGGCGTTCCCGTCCGCATCTGTTTCTCCCGTGTCGACGCTGTCGGTCGTCACGTGCTGCAGCGTCACCAGCGCGGCCGCGCCGTCGCCCAGACCGTACCCCGCAAGCGTGTCGTCGTCGGCGTTGTAGCTCACGCAGGAGAGAAAAACGAGCCCGGTCACATTTTTATAGAGCGAGGAGACTTTTTCCGTGTCCAGGGGGAGGTAGGTCGCCCCGTCCTCCAGGAACCAGTGGTAGTAGTCCGTCCAGGCGAGGTTCCCGTTCTGCTCCTCGTAGGAAAGCTGCAGCGTTTTGCCGCCGGTGGAGACCGAGACGCCCCGCACCGTGCCGAAGACGGGCAGGGTTTCCTTCTGCGCCATGTCGCAGAGGCTGTAAGAGAAAGCGTCCGGCAGGTCGCTCGAGACCAGATAGACCTTCGAGGCGTCGCCGTCGGCGAGCATGTAGATCTCGCCCGTCACGTCGTTCGTGTCGCCGAAGGCAAAGCTGTGCCCGCCGCCGTCCGCCGTGGTGACGGTGAGGGAGCTTCCCGGCGTATCAAGGCCGTACTCCGCGAGGTCCTCCGGGTCCTCGATCACACGGCTGGCGGTGATTTCCGCCACGGCGCCGAGCATCTTTTCCGGGATGCTCTGATTGAGCGGAAAGACGTCCGGGTCGCCGGCGTAGCGCCAGACGTCGCCGTCGCGCTCGAGCGTCAGCGTGTTTTCGGCGGGGCCGAAGCGCAGGGCCGTCACGTCGTCCCCGGAGAAGGAGGCGACGGAGACGGCCGCGTCGTCCGTTCCCTCCGATTCGGCGGCGAAATGCGAGACGACGAGATACCCGCCCACGGCCAGGACCAGAACCACGAGAAGCAGGATGAGTTTCATGCCGCGCTGCATTATCTGTGCCTCCTTCTCACTGTGATCACCGCGCCGAGAGCGAGGGGGGCGAGCGGGACGAGAGCGACCATGACGAGGCTCCAGAGGGACACCGCCGAGGACGGCACGGTCAGATACGTCGCGTCGAGACTTTTGGCGTGGATGGAGATGCTGTTCTCGCGCTCGCACATCCAGCCGAGCGCGCCGAGGAAGAGGTCGTAGTTGGCGCCGGAGACGAGCTGGTTGTTGTCGGCGGTGAACATTTCGGAGGTGGTGAGCCACACGATCTGGGTTTCGCCGTCCTCCACCGTCTCGGAGACGGCGACGCCCAGCGCGAACGGGCCGTCGATGTCGCCGGCCTCCTTCTCATAGGTCGTGATGTCGTACCCGGCGATTTTCGAGAAGGCGTCGGAGGAGGAGGTGAGGATCTTCGTCACCGAGACCGAATCGCGCGGCGGGTCGGCAACCTCGATCCCCTGCGCGATGGGCATGAGGACATAGTAGTTGCCGCTCTGGAGGGAGCTTGTCACCTCGTGGCTTCCCAGGTTGGGAAGCAGGTAGTAGGAGTAGCCGCGCAGACAGTGGTCCGCGTCGCCCTCGATGACGATGCCGTCCACGAGCGAGGTCCCGTAGTAGGCCATGACGGCCGCGAGGTTCGGCTTTTCCGTCTTGGCGTAGTCGGTCACGAGCAGAAGCCTGCCACCGCCTTCGAGGTAGGAGAGCAGGATGTCCTTTTCGGCCTCGGAGATGTCGCTCTGCGGCGCGTAAATGATGAGGCAGCCGGCGTCCTCGGGCACCGTGCTCTGCGAGAGCAGGGAGAGGCTCTCTACGAGAAAGTTGTCGCCCGTGACAGCGCTCTCCAGGTCGGTGGGGAGGTCCGACTCCCCGTGGCCGGTGAGCGTGTAGACAACGGGGAGGTTTTCGCTCGTCACATAGTCGATGGCGCTTGTGATCTGATTCTCGCCGTCAAACTGCGTCGAGGTGGTGCCGGTGGTGTAGTAGCTGCTGTAGTCGGTGACAAAGATGTCCGACTCGCCCACATATTTGCTGCGGTCGCCGCAGACGACGACCAGACTGTTGTCATACACCTTGGATGTGGTATACTGGGAAGCGAAACTGGGGTAGACCACGGGGTCCTTCTTGATGACCCGCACCCGGTCGCTCGTGCTCTCGTAGCGCGCGAGGAGCCCGCCGAGCGTGCTGTCCTCCGAGCCGCTCTGGACGATCCAGTAGATGTCGATCTCGTCCTGGGTGAGACCGGCGAGGAGCTTTTCGGTCTGGTCGGAGAGGCTGTAGAGCCCCTGGGACGTAATGTCGAGCTTCGTATAGGAGGCCGGGATGGCCCCCACGATGAGATTGATCACCACGGCGATGGCGATGACGACGGCCGCCGCCGCGACGCTGTAGCTGCCGGCGCGGAACGCGCGGCTTCTGAGCGAGCGCGTGAAGCCGTGCAGGCCCTCATTTTTGCCCTTTGCCTTTTTCATCAGTTCCACCTCCGCTTTTCCATGGACTGCACCGTCAGGAAGAGACACACGCCGATGACGGTGAGGTAATAGACCACGGCGGTGAAGTCGAAGACGCCGTCGACGAACCCATAGAAGCGCTCATAGAGCGAGAGCGCACCCATGACCTTGGCGAAGAGGCCCGCGAAACGGTCGGAGGCGGCGAGGTAGACGGCGAGGATC
>DAOPLW010000148.1:0-3988 GCA_035391945.1 Oscillospiraceae bacterium
CCTCCGTACGGCTCGCGGCCGCGCACTGAGCCGCATAGGGCTCGAGGCAGAGGCGGATCTCGAAGAGCTCGCGCAGGGTGTCGTCCGTGGTGGCGATGACAAAATAGAGCTTCTGAAGCAGGCTGGAAAGCTCGATGTTCTTTACGGTCATGCCGCCGCCGGCAACCTGTTCCACGATGCCGCAGAATTCCAGGACCTTGATCGCCTCGCGCACCGGCACCCGGCTCGTCTCAAAGAGGTCCGCCAGTTCTCGTTCGGACGGAAGTTTGTCCCCTTCCTTGAGGTCGCCGCGCAAAATGGCGGTGTTGATGCTGGCGATGATCTGCTCGTAGTACCGGCGCGGATAGCTCGGCAGGGATTTGTCAAGCGGGGTGGAAATAAACATAGATCGATTTCCCTCGTTTCCTATGGGCCGGGGGTACACCCCGCGCAGAGGCGGAGCAAACGCCGTCCGCCCGGCGTCAATCGGCCAGCAGTCGAAATTTTATTATATTAATGGTATGCTGGAACGCCAGGGCTTGTCAAGCGTCATTTTTACTAAATGTTGGATGGGTCCGTCAAATATCTGTACTTTTGTGTATTATTATGGGTCTGCAGGCGCAATATGTTGCGCCGCCCCGCCGAATGATTTCGGCGGGGCGGCGCATACTGCGGTTTGCAGCGTTTACTTCATGCCGTTCTCGTAGGCCTGGATCATCTTTTTGACCATCTGGCCGCCGACGGAACCGGCCTGCTTGGAGGTCAGATCGCCGTTATAACCCTGCTTGAGGTTCACGCCGACCTCGGTCGCGGACTCCATCTTGAACTTGTTGAGCGCCTCACGGGCGGCGGGGACAAGCGTCCTGTTGCTGCCGTTCATCGTGTACATCTCCTGTCTTCAAATTGATGGCGCATGCGCGCCGCGTTCGCTTTTTTGCTTCGCACGCATCACGCTGCGTCCGACCATATCTTTGCCCGCCTGAATGCTTCTATTCGCATTTTGCTTTTCCAATTGCAGGCACGAAAAAAAACGAAAAAACGCCGCCGTCCCAAAAGGGCCGGCGGCGTTTTTTCGTTTTGCGGGTTCAGACGTCGATTTTCGTGCCGCATTCTCCGCAGAAGCGCGCCCCGGCGGCCAGCGCAGCCCCGCAGGACGGGCAGGTTTTCCCGGCTGCCGCGGCGGCGGGCGCCGCGGCGGCTCCTTCCGCCTTGACGCGGTCCATCTCCGCCCGCGTCTGCGCGATGACGTGCTCGTGCTCCACGATCTGCGCGTAGAGCGCCTCCGCCTCCGCTTCGAGCGTCTCGCCCGCGGCTCTCCGGGCACAGTAATATTCGCCGATCTTCTTCGTCAGGTCCGATATGGCCGATTTTTCACTGGAAATCTTCGCCATGAGCTTCGTGGTTTCGATCGCGTCGCTGGTCTTGTCTCCGATGTTCTTCGCAATGTCGTTGAGTTTATCCAAAAACGCCATGTCCATACCTCCCGAATACGATAATCATGGTTCCTGCGGCTTCCGTTCATTTTCCTTATTTTAGCATATCACAGTTTTTGCTCCTGCTCAAGCGGTCTTTTTCGCGGGCCGTGCAGGCGGCCGGAAAGGCTGTCGATGAGCGAATAGTAAACGGGCGTGAAAAGCAGCGTCACAACGGTGGAGACGACCATGCCGAAGATCATGACGATCGCCATGGGCGCCATAAGCTCCGAACCCTCGCCCAGGCCCAGCGCCATGGGGAGAAGACCCAGGATCGTCGTGAGGGTCGTCATGAGGACGGGCCTCACGCGGCGCGGGCAGGCGTTGAGGAGGGCGGTGTTTTTGTCCTCGCCGCGCCGCCTTCGCGTGTTGGTATAGTCCACAAGGATGATGGAGGAGTTCACCACGACGCCGGCGAGCATGATGATGCCGATGATGGCGACCATGGAGAACTTGTTTCCCGTCACCGGCAGGCCGAAGAGGCCGCCGGCAAAGGAGATGGGGACGATCAGCATGATGATGACGGGCATAAGGAACGATTCGAACTGGGAGGAGAGCACGAAGTAAACCAGTCCCACCGCGATGAGGAGCGCCTGGCCGAGGGTCGTGAAGCTCTCGGTCATGTTTTCCCGCGTTCCGCCGATCTCCGCGAAATAGCCCTGCGGCATATCGTATTCGTCGAGGATCTTTTCGATCTGTTTGGCGATCTCGGCGCTGTCGCCGGAAATCGTGCTGCCGGTGATTGTGACGCTGCGGGTCTGGTCGGTGCGGTTGATGCTCTGGGGTCCCATCTCCACGTCCACGTCCGCCACGAGCGAGAGCGGCACGGAGCCGCCCGTGGACACGGGAATGGCCACGCTCTTGAGGCTGTCGAGGCTCAGAGAGGAAAGCTTGTCGCCGCGCACGCTCACGCTGATCTCCTCGCCGCCGACCTTGAGCGTCGTGGCGGTCGAGCCGGTCAGCTCGCTGCGCACCGCCTGCCCGACCGCCGCGGCCGTCAGGCCGTAGCGCGCGGCGTTCTCCTGTTTGAGCTTCACGCTCACCTGCGGCACCTGCTCGCTGGCCGAGGTCGTCACATCCACCGCGTCCGGCAGCGCGGCGATCTTGTCGGCGATCTCTTGGGAAATGCGCGTGAGCTCGTCGTAGTCGTTGCCGGTCACGTCCACGCTGATGGCGTCGCCCGTAAAGTAGGAGGTGAAGTCCGACGCCGCGATGCTGATTTCGCAGCCCGCGATGTCCTTGAACGACTCGCGCAGGGCGTTTCCGATCTCCTCCGAGGAGCGGTCGCGCTGGGAGAGCGGCACCAGATTCATCCGCATGTCCGCGGACGTGCTCGTCGCCTGATAGTAGATGGACGTGAGTTCCGGCACGGTCTCCTGCGCGGTGTTAAGGATGCGGTCCGAGATGGCGGCAGTCTCCTCCAGTTCGCTCCCCGTGGGCATTGAGACGCTGATGACCACCATACCCTGATCCATGGCCGGGATAAGCTCCATGCCCGCGGAGAAGACCGGAACGAGAAACACGACCACCAGGACGATGGAGATTACGACCGCCCGGCCGCGCCGGTGGATGAAATAATCGAGAAGCCCGGTATAGCGCTCCATGAGACGCGCGCCGCGCCGCTTCTTCTCCCCGCTCGCGAGAAGGCGCTCGAGCGCGGTGTTCCTGCCCCGGTCGAGGAGGTAGTAACACAGGAGGGGCACGAGGGTGAGCGCGATGAAAAGGGAGGCTAAGAGCAGCGCCGCGATGGTGAGCGCGAAATCGCGGAAGAGCTGCCCGGAAATGCCCGAGGAGAGGCCGATGGGCAAAAATACCACCACGGTCGTGAGGGTCGAAGCCACGATGGAGAGCGACACCTCCGCGCTCCCCTCCACGCAGGACTCCAGCCGCCCCTTGCCGTCCGCGCGGAAGCGGAAGATGTTCTCCAGCACCACGATGGAATTATCCACGATCATGCCGACGCCCATCGCGATGCCGCCGAGGCTCATCATGTTGAGCGTGATATCGAAGACCTGCATGATGAGAAACACCACGACGATGCACACGGGCATGGACACGGCGACCACGAGCGTCGCGCCGAAGTCGTGCAGGAAGAGGAAGAGCACGACCGCCGCGAAGAGGACGCCGAGGATGATGTTGCGCATGGCGTTATTCACCGCGATGTTGATGTAGTCGCTCTGATCCAGGACGACCGTGTACTGGATGGAGGAATCCTCCGCGGCAATCTCCTCCATCTGCGCGATGGTCGCGCGCGCGGCCTTTACGGTGTTGATGCCCGACTGCTTGTTGACCGACAGAAGCACGCAGTTATCGCCGTTGATTTTTGTGACGGAGGTCATGTCGCTGTGCGTCATGTAGACGTCCGCGACCTCGCCCAGGCGCACCGTGCCGCCCGTCGTGAGCGGAATGACGGCATTTTTCACGTCGTCCACCGAGGAAAATTCGCCGTCGGTGCGTACCGTCAGGCTCCCGGAACCGTTCTGGACGTCGCCGGCCGGGAGCATGACGTTATTGGCTGCGAGGACCTGGGAGATGTA
>DAOPLW010000149.1:0-3979 GCA_035391945.1 Oscillospiraceae bacterium
GTTTGAGATGAAGGAGGGGACGCTCTATCCCATCCTGCACGCGCTGGAGGCGGACGGCTGCGTGACCGCGCGCATGGCGGCGGCGGAGAACGGCCGTCCGCGGCGCTACTACCGCATCACGGGGAAGGGGAAGGAACTCCTGCGCCGGAAAGCGGAGGAGTGGACGCTCTTTTCCCAGCGGGTCGGGAACATCGTTCTGGGGCGGGCTTGATGGAGCCGCGCAGGGGAAACGCGGCGGCTGCCGATGATAAAACGCCGGCCGGAGCCGCGCACGAAAGGATCGCCGCATGGAGCCGCGCGGCCGCGCGGGAGATCCGCTTCCGCCCGGACAGGAAAGCGGTCGAGGCCGAACTTTCAGCCCACCTGGAGGACCGCGCGCAGGCGCTTTTGGCTTCCGGCATGGGGGAAGATGAGGCGGCGGAGGTATCCGTCGCCGCGATGGGGGACGCGCGGGAGATCGGCCGCGCGCTGAGCAGAATACACAGCCCGCTTCTCGGCTGGCTCTGGGTCGCCTCAAAATGGCTCGTGGTGTCGGCGCTTTGCTTTCTGCTGCTCGCGGCCCGGGCGGACTGGCTCGCGTCCGGCTTTCTCGAGGGGAGCACCTCGCTTGAATGGAGCGGCGCGCAGCTTCTCAAACTGCCCGCGGCGGAGCCGGTGCGCGCGGGCGACTACCGGATCTCCGTCCGGCGCGCCGCGTTCCGGAACGGCGTGCTCTGGGTGACCGTTCGCGCCGCGGGAGCGCCCTGGCTCGGCGCGCCGAAGGCGCTTGCAAGCTATCTCGGCGCCGCGGACAGTCTCGGCGGTGTCTATGGGGAAAACACGGATGAGAATGGTGCGGCCGTTCGCTATGCGGGGGAGCGCCGCGCGCTCTTCTGGTATGAGTATGACGTGACCGTTTCCCCGTGCCCGGCGGATGCGGCATGGGTGGAACTGCGCTACGACCGGATGGGGGTGCGCTTCGCGCTCTGCGTCCCGCTTTCGGAAGGAGGAGAGCCGTGAAACTGCCGCATATGCGCCGCAGGACGCGCCTGCTGCGCAATCTGCTTCTGGCGCTGCTGCTGTGTGCCGCCGCGTGGCTTGCCATGGGATGCCCCTGTTTTACCGCCGGGGCGGCCTTCCGCCGTATGGAAAAGCAATACCTGACCGGCGGCCCCGCGGAGATCGTCGCGACCCTGGACGCAAGAACCGAATATCTCACCGTCGGCCTGAAGGACGACTATGTGCTCATCGCGGCAAACGGCCGCGTCTCAACGGACATTCTGGCGGACGGATTGCTTCGGATCCCCTACTGGGCGCCCGGGATTCTGCGCTGTTTCCCGCGCAAGGAGGAAAGCACGCTCCTTTTCTGCGGCAATTACCGCTACGACGCGTCGTATTCGAGAGCGGACCCCGTCTTCTTCCTCCTCGACCGGCATCCGGAGGCCGCCGAGGCGGAAATGACGCTGCGCCTGGCGGGCGAGGTCGAACTGAACGGCGTTTCCGTCGCTTTCGATGAAACCTACAGCGCGCGTGCCGCGCGGGTGGGGGAGGGGATCTTCCTTCTCTGCCCGCCGGCAAAAGAGACGGAGCAGATGAGCTTCGGCTGGCAGCGCGAGCGGGCCATGTTCAACCGGATCTTCGGCAGCATCTTCGGCCGCAACGACAGCCTGCCGGTGTTTGAGGCGGCCGTGCGCTATTATGACGCGGGGGGCGCGCTGCTCGCCGAGGAGCGCGTGGCCATGGATGCGCGTATGATATAGCTCCGCGCCGAGAGGCGCACACGCCGGACGCGGTTGCCCCGGCCGCGCACCGACATGGAAGAGGCTCCCGGAGGCGGCCTAAGGACCGCCTCCGGGAGCCTCTTTGCAGATCGGGCGTTTACGGGTTCGGGGACGCCGCCGCGGGCAGCGGATTCAGACTCACCGCCGGAGACGCCGTCTCCTCCTCGGGGTAGGTGAGCAGGAATTCCACGATGCGGTCCTCCCCCTCGTCCGGGTAGAGGTTGACCTCCGCCGAGGGCGCCCCGGGAATCCCTGCGCCGGGATTGTCGGCCGGCGCGGGGCTCTCAACGGGCGCGGCGCTCGCGTCCGGCGCGCCGTAAAGATCGGAAAAGACCTCCGCGGCGAGCGCGAGGACGTCGTCCCGGCTCCCGGTGAACCGCGAGACGCGCAGCACGCACTCCGTGTCTCCACGCTCGAGGGCCGCCGCAAGCTCCTCACGGATGCCGTCGGTCCCGGTGATGCTCACGATGTTTGCGACCTGCTCGACCGTCCGCCGGTAGGTGATGTGTACGGAGACCTCGTAATAAGAGACGATCCGCGACCACTCGTGGGAGATGTAGCTGACCGAATAGGCGCCCAGGGGATCGTCCTGCGTAACGGAAAGGCACGCGTTCGATACGTCCTCGCCGACGTCGCCCGTGTAATTATACAGCCGGATGACGCCGCGCTCCGCGCCGCTCTGGACCAGCTGTGCCAGCGCGGAAACGAGACTATCGTAGTCCTCCGCGCGCAGCACGTCCGCGTCCGCGGCGCTCTGCTCCGTATGAGGGGCCTCGGTGACGTAGCTGCGTTCGAGCATGGCGGAGCAGCCCGGAAGAAGCAGCGCCAGGAGGAGAAGCGCTGCGAAGAGGCGCTTTCTCAATAGCCCAGTTCCTCCCCGACGATGACGACCTCCGCCTGAGCGGAATTCATTTTCCGGCGCAGCACGAGGATGGCGTTGCACAGGCATTCGGGCGCGAGGCAGTCGTGGCAGCGGCCATCGGCCGCGCAGGGGACCTTGCGGCCCAGGCGCTTGGCGTTTTGGGGCGCGGCGATGTTCCGCGCGCGCTCGAGCGCGGCGGAAAGGTCCGACGCGAGCTTGTTTACTCCCATGACGTAATAGATCTTCTCATGCCCGTAAAGCATGGAGGACAGGCGGTTGCCCGTCCCGTCGATCGCGACGAGCTCGCCCGCTTCGGAGGCGCCGTTGACCGAGGTGAGAAAAACCTCGGCCTGCATCCCGTCCCGGGGGGTCTTTCCCGCGGCGGTGTCCCAGTGCCAGACCACGTCGTTTTTTTCTTTCAGGGCCTCGTAGAGGTCCAGTTGGCGCAGCGTCACGGAGCCGCCGAAGGCGACCGTTTTACCCGTGATCTGTTCCTCAAGATAGCCGCGGGCCTCGGCGGCCGTGCCGAAATATGCGGTGGTATAACCCCGAAGCTCCAGATTTTTGCGGAAGCGGGCGACATCCATGGCAATTCCCTCCAGGGGCCTGCGCGCAGAAACCGGGATGCTCGGATCCTGAGCCGGTTTTGTGCCAGGCAAAATAAATTTCTGCGGAGTTACTTGCTGCAGTGTGGAAAAATTAGGCGCGATACGGCGCGGAAGCGGCCGCGGGACGGGGATTTCGCACCGCTGTGGGTGGGCCTTAAAACGAATTCTTCTTATATTCCCCGAAACCGTCGCCGAGGATCTCGTTGGCGTCGCTCACGATGAGAAACGCGTTCGGGTCGATCTCCTTGACGGCTTTTCGGATCTCCACGATCTGGCGCGTCTTGAACGCGCACAGGAGCACCTGCTTCTCCGCGCCGCTGTATGCGCCCCGGCCGGAGAGAATGGTCACACCACGCGAAAGCTCCTCGGTGATATAGCGCGTGATCTCCTCCGGCTTGTCGCTGATGATATAGGCGAACTTCGCCCGGTCGATGCCGTAGAGCACGGTGTCGGTCATAATGGCGCTGATATAGAGCGCGACGATGCCGTAGAGCGCGCTGTTGAGGTTGCGGAAGACGAGGGCGTTGCCGAAGATGACGACGAGGTCCATGACGAGCATCAGCCGCCCGAAGGGGAGCCAGCCGAGCTTTAGCTTCACGAGGCGCGCGGCGATGTCGATGCCGCCGGTGGAGGCGCCGCAGCGGGTGATGAGGCCCAGCGAGATGCCGGAGAAAAGACCGCCGTAGATGCAGGAGAGCATCGGGTCCATGACGGGGAAGGAGACACGCGCGGCGAGGATGTTGGAGTTG
>DAOPLW010000150.1:0-3975 GCA_035391945.1 Oscillospiraceae bacterium
GGCCATGCCCTCGTAATCGTTTTTCTGTTCGCACTGGAACATGTAAAGCGGCATCAGGTGCATCGGACACGCCTCCACGCAGCGGCCGCAGCGGATGCACGTGGGGTTCTCCACGGTCCCCTCCTCCGCGCCGGAGAAGGCGAGCACCGCGTTCGTGCCCTTGATGACGGGCACGTCCAGCGAGAACTGGGCGATGCCCATCATCGGACCGCCCATGAGCACCTTGAACGGACGGCCGTTGAACCCGCCGCACGCGGTGAAGAGCTCGCGCAGGGGCGTGCCGACCCGGACGCGGAGGTTCTTCGGCTCCTGCACCGCGGACCCGGAGACGGTCACGATGCGCTCGACGGCGGGGAAGCCCTCCCACACCGCGCGGTAGATGCAGTAAGCGGTGAACGTGTTGATGATCACGCAGCCCACGCCCGCGGGGAGCCCGCCCGGCGGGACCTCGCGGCCGGTGGCGGTCTGAATGAGCTGTTTTTCGGAGCCCTGGGGGTAGCGGGTCGGCATCGTGAGGATGGTGATGCCCGTCTCGCGCTCGGAGAGGACCCCGCGGATGGCCGCGATGGCCGCGACCTTGTTCTCCTCGATGGCGAAGACCGCGCGGGAGAGGTCCAGCGCGCGCATGGCCAACTCGATGCCGCCCACGACCTCGCGGGGGTGTTCAAGCATCGTGCGGCAGTCGGAATTGATGTACGGTTCGCACTCCGCGCCGTTGACGATCAGGGTATCGACCTTGCCGACGGCGGTGGAGAGCTTGAAGTGGGTCGGGAAAGCCGCGCCGCCCATGCCGGTGATGCCGCGGTCGCGGATGGCGGCGATGATCTCCGCCCCGGTGGGCGCCTCGCCCGGGTCGCGCGGCGCGACGGACGGATCCGTTTCATCCTTCCCGTCGTTCCGGATCACGACCGAGAGGACCTTCGTGCCGTTGGGATGGGGCCTCGGCTCCACGGCCACGACCGTACCGGAGACGGTGGCGTGGATGGGCGCGGAGACTGCGGCCTCCGAGGTGCCGATCCGCTGGCCCAGCAGGACGCGGTCACCGACGGAGACCGTCGGGCGGCAGGGGGCGCCGGCGTGCATGGACATGGGAAGGACCACCTGGGACGGCGCCGGCGCTGTCTCTGTGGTTTTCTGGTCGGTCAGCCTTTTCATGTCGTCCGGGTGGACGCCACCAAAGAATGAGTATGTCATGCGCTATCCCTCACAAATCTTGGAATCGGCAACAGGTACTGCCGCGCTCTGCGGCTGCCGCGGGCCCGGGGAAGCAAAACGCCTCCCGGAAAATGCGCGGCCGGGAACTATCGGAGCGTCCGGACGGCTGGGACGGGAGGGGCCGCTTCCCGCGCCTTTATGGCTTTTTCCCGCTCCCGGTCCGCAGCGGCTTTCGCGATGAGTTTTGCCTTGCCGGTCTGAAAGCTCTGGGTCAGATGGAGCTTGCCGGGGCACACGTAGGTGCACAGGCCGCATTCCACGCAGCTGGCCAGACGCAGGCGCTTCATGCCCTCGTAATCGTCCTTCTCTTCACACTGATACATGAAAAGGGGCATCAGGTGCATGGGGCATATGTCCACGCAGCGGCCGCAGCGGATGCAGGCGGACGGATTTTCCGGCGGCGTCTCCCCGCCGGAAAAGGCGAGGACCGCGTTGGAGCCTTTGATGACGGGTACGTCCAGCGAATATTGCGCGGCGCCCCGCATCGGGCCGCCCATAAGGATTTTGAACGGGCGGCCGTCAAAGCCGCCGCAGGCGGCGAAGAGGTCGCGGATGGGGGTGCCGACCCGGACCCGGAGGTTTTTCGGCTCCCGTACCGCGGATCCGGAGACGGTTACGATGCGCTCGATGGCGGGGAAACCCTCCCACACCGCGCGGTAGACGCCGTAGGCGGTGAATGTGTGCAGAACCACGCAGGACGCGCCTGCGGGCATGATCCCCGGGGGAAGGGCCCGGGAGATCGCGTCGATCAGTTGTTTTTCGGAGCCCTCGGGGTAACGGAAAGGCATCGGCAGGACGGTAATGCCCGTCTCGCGTCCGGAGAGAGCCTGACGGATGGCCGCGATGGCCTCCTTCTTGTTCTCTTCAATGGAGAAGACCGCCGTCTGGAGGCCAAGGGCCTCCATGAGCAGTTCGATGCCGCCCACCACCTCGTGCGGGTAATCGATCATAGTGCGGCTGTCGGATGTGATGTAAGGCTCGCACTCCGCGTCGTCGAGGATAAGGACGTCGGCCTTGCCGACGGCGGTGGAGAGCTTGAAATACGCAGGCAGGGCCGTACTGCCCGTCCCGGCGATGCCGCGGTCGCGGATGGCGGCTAGGATTTCTTCCCCTGATGGCTGCAGATCGGGATCCCGCGGTGCATAGGCGGGATCCTTCTCATCCTTTCCGTCGTTTCGGATCACGACGGAGAGGACTTTTGTGCCGTTGGGGTGAAGCCGCGGCTCCACGGCGACGACCGTCCCGGAGACGGAGGCGTGGATCGGAGCGGAAAGAGCGGTCTCCGAGGAGCCGATCCGCTGTCCCATCAGGACGCGGTCGCCGGCGGAGACCGTCGGTTTGCAGGGAGCGCCGGTGTGCATGGACATGGGGATGATCACCTGGGCCGGCGCTGGCGCCGTCTCCGTGGCCTTATGATCGGTTAGCCTTTTCATGTCGTCCGGGTGGAGACCACCAAAGAACGAGTGTTTCATGTGCTATCCCTCACAAGTTTTGGAATCGGCAGCGTTAAATTTTGCGCTGTCTGTGGGTCCCTGGACCAGAAAGGGCATGCCTCCCTTCAAAAAATATTATGCAAGTCGCCTCTGTGCGAAATGCAGAAACCCGTTTCTTACATTCTCTTTTCATTCTGAATTATATGCTCGTTTTTTGCAAAACACAAGGAATTAGGGAACAAAAGGCAGGGTAAAAATAACTAAAAAGAAATAGAGGAGCAAAGGGAATATTGGTCGGTTTATGCCAGGGTAGAAAAAGACGAGAAAATAAGCGCGGCTTTTGGCGAAAATGGCGGGAACGGGCACGGGCCGCGGGCGAATGTCCGCGGTCCGGCGTGCCGGGCGCGTGCGCCGGGTGTGAAAAGCCGCTGACAGGAAAACACAGGGGAAATAAGGGGTAAAAAGCGCGTAAAGCAGACGCCGGGCCGCGGCGGGCGGACGGTCCGGCGTCCGCGGCCCGGCGCTGCTTACGAAATTTTGAGGGGTTTATGCTGCAGAATTCTGCTTGACAGAACCGGACGGCCGGATTATACTATGTTTCGTCCAATTGAATGACGCACAATCGGGGGGCTGGACGGCATGTCCGGCTGAGAGTGAAGCGAACTGCAGCTTCTGACCCGGGAACCTGATACGGGTAATGCCGGCGTAGGGAAGATACTGTTCTTGGTTTCCTGACCGCTTCGGCTTTGCCGTGGCGGTTCTTTATTCTTGAAGGAGGCCGGGACATGAACGGAAAAAACGCAACCAGAATGATCTGCGAGGGGGCTCTGATGATCGCGGCGGCGCAGGTGCTGGGCTATATCAAGGTATTTCAGCTCCCGCAGGGCGGCTCGGTCAGCCTCGGGATGCTGCCGATTTTCCTTTTCGCCGTCCGCTGGGGCCTGGGGAGCGGCCTCATGGCGGGAGTGATTTACGGCGTATTGCAGTTTCTGCTCGACGGGGGCATCGCGCTCGGCTGGCAGTGCATCCTCGGCGACTATGTCCTCGCCTACGGAATGCTGGGCTTCGCGGGGCTGTTCCGCGGCAGGGAGAACGGATTTGCCTGGGGTGTGCTCCTGGGAAGTTTCCTGCGCTTTCTCTGCCATTTCACAACGGGCGTGACGATCTGGGCGCAGTATATGCCCGACGAGTTTTTCGGCCTCACGATGACCTCGCCCTATTTCTATTCGCTGCTCTATAACGGCAGCTACATCCTCGGCGAGGTCGTTTTAATCCTCGCGGTGGGCGTGCTCCTTAAAAAGCGCCTGCGCCGGTATCTGTTGGGCGA
>DAOPLW010000151.1:0-3966 GCA_035391945.1 Oscillospiraceae bacterium
AAGGCTTCCGGGAAGTAAATTCCCGGAAGCCTTGCCCTGCGGCCCCGCAGGAGGAGCGCGCCTCTGCCGGGAAAGCCGCCCGGGCGGCTTTCCCGGCAGTCTGAAGAGGGAAGGCCTGTCCTTCCCTCTTTTTTCAGCTCATCATATTGCTCACGTTCTCCGCCGCGTCGGATACGGCGCGCTTGGCCTTGTTCGCCATGCGCTGCATCTGGGTCTTTCTCCGGGGTTTCATCGCGTAGCCGATCGCGGCGCCCATCAGGAGCCCCGTCCCCATCCCCTGCATAAATTGTGTCCGGTTCATCTAAAAATGCCTCCCTTGTTCTTGTGTTCTGATGCTATTCTTGCCAAAGTTGGCGACAAAATGCGCGGGAACGATTGCGAAAATTCTGACAGGCGGCTATAATAAAAAAGTCGTTTGAACGTGTCGCCCCGGCTTGTTTATGAATCATGAGAGGCGCGCGGGCGCGAAACGCGGCCCGGGGCCGGGGCGTTTCGGGGCAGGACACACTTCGATAATCTGAGGTAAGTGAGGCAAAGTCCATGACAAGAGTATTTATCGTCCGCCATGCGGAGGCGGAGGGCAATCTCTACCGGCGCGTCCACGGCTGGTACGACAGCCGCCTGACCGCCGACGGCTTCCGGCAGCTGTCGTGTCTGGCGGACCGGTTTGCGGGGGAAAAGATCGACGCGGTCTATGCCAGCGATCTCCGCCGCACCCGCGAGACCGCCATGGCCCTCGCCGGGCCGCGCGGCCTTCCCGTCGTCTCCGACGCGCGGCTGCGGGAAATCGGCATGGGCGTCTGGGAGGACAGGCCCTGGGGCGAAGTCATTTACCGTCAGCCGGACATGCTCTATGCCTATAATCACGACCCCGAGCGCTGGAAGGTGGAGGGGAGCGAGGCGCACCGCCACGTGGAGGAGCGCATGCGCGAGGCTTTTTTTGAGATTGCGCGGAAAAACCGGAACAGGACCGTCGTCATCGCCTCCCACGGCACCGCCATCCGCGCCCTGACGCGGACGCTCCTGGGGATCCCTCTGGAGGAGATCCACAGCATCCGTCACAGCGACAATACGGCCGTTACCTACGTGGAGGTGGAACGCGCCGTCCCCAATGTTGTCTATCTGGGCGACGCCTGCCATGTCCCGGCGTCTCTGAGCACGTTCGCCAAACAGAAATGGTGGCGCAAGGGCGGCGATTTTTCGGAAAAGAACTGCTGGTTCCGCCCTCTGGATTTCGACACGGAGCCGGAGCTTTATTACAACGCACGGCTGGATGCCTGGCGCACCGTCCACGGCACCATGGACGATTTTGACGGCGAGGCCTTTCTCACCGACGCCAAAGCGTGCAGCGCCTTCTCAAAGGAATCGGTCCGGGTGGCCATGGTGGACGATGCGCCCGTCGGCATTATCCAGATGGATTTCCAGCAGGAGGCTGCGTTCGGCGTGGGCCGAATCCCGTTCTGGTACGTGATGCCCGGCTGCCGCGACCAGGGCTACGGCGTGCAGATGCTCGGCGAGGCCGTGAGCCTCTGCCGCAACCGCGGGCGCGACCATCTGCGCCTGCGCGTGGCCCCCACGAACGAGGGTGCCATCCGCTTCTATACGCGCTACGGCTTTTACCGCATCGGCAAGGCGCCCGGCACGCGGGTCCCGCTGGACGTGATGGAAAAATACATCGGCTTCGGCGAGCCGCATCCCGTCGGTCCCTTCGGACTCGTGACGGTCTGACGGGCGCGCGGCACACCGGAAAAAGAGGGGCGACGCCCCTCTTTTTTATTTTTTCCCGGACACGCATGGGAAGGCGGACCGGCTGGGAAACAGCTCTTTGCAGGCGATTGCGCGCGTCCTGCGCGCAGGGCCGCGCGAGGCACGCGGGCGCGCGGTGAAATTCTTTGAGAAAGCAGTTGACATTCCGCGTGTTGTGCAGTATTACATGAAATAAAGATACATGATCTTATGTGTCAATACCACAATGAAAGTTGGGATCTGAAGATGGAAGAACGTGATTCCGAGGTTCCGCTTGCCGTACCGCCCTTAACGGTCGGCATACTTTACAACCTCAAATGCGGCGCCGCTGCCGCCGCCCCCGACGCGGAAGCCGAATTCGACAGCATGGACACCGTCCGTGCCATTCAGAGCGCGCTGGAGGAAGGCGGAGCGCGTACCGTTCTCATGGAGGCGGACGCCTCGCTCCCCGAGCGCCTGAAGGACGCGCGCATCGACGTCGCCTTCAACATTGCCGAGGGGATTGGAGGACGCGGCAGGGAGGCGCAGGTTCCCGCCCTTCTGGCGCTGCTCGGCATTCCCCACACCGGTTCGGATGAAACGACCCTCTGCCTGGCGCTGGACAAGGCGCTCACCAAGCGGATCCTGGCCACATACCGCGTGCGCATGCCCCGTTCGGTCCTCGTAAAATGCGGGGAGACGCCGCGTCCCGGCCGCCTGCGTTACCCGGTCATCGTCAAACCGAACGCCGAGGGCTCCAGCAAGGGCATCTCGGACGCCAGCGTGGCGGAGACGCCGAAAGAGCTTCGCGCGCTTCTTGAAAAGAATTTCGCGCTCTATGGTGCGGATATGCTGGTGGAAGAGTACATCGAGGGCCGCGAATTCACCGTCGGTCTTCTGGGAAACGATTCGTCCCTGCAGGTCTTTGAACCCATGGAGATCATTTACCGCCGGCCGACCCAGGGCGCATACCATGTGTACAGTTACCCCGTCAAGCAAAATTACAGGCAGTATGTGGACTACGCCTGTCCGGCCAGCCTGTCCGACGCGCAGCGCGGGGAGATGAAAAATACCGCCCGCCGCGTCTTCCAGGTCCTCGGCTGCCGCGATTTCGCGCGTGCGGACTTCCGGCTCGCGGAAGACGGCCGGCTCTATTTTATTGAGATCAATCCGCTTCCGGGGCTTGCGCCCCACTACAGCGATTACCCCATGCTCGCGGAATTCTGCGGCGTTTCCCACGGCGACCTGGTGCGCGCGGTCCTCTCTGCGGCCCTCGCGCGCTGCGGCATCAGGCGGGAGGTGTCGGCATGAGCCGCCGGGAGCTCTCGCCGGCGCAGCGATATGCCGGCTGGAACGACTGGAAGTGGCAGTATACCCACCGCATCACGAATGTGGAGGCGCTCTCGAAGGTGCTCCCGCTCTCCGAGACGGAGAAGGCGGACATCACCAAGTGCCTGGGCCTCTTCCGCATGGCCATCACGCCCTATTACGCCTCGCTCATCGACCCGAACGACCCGAACGATCCCATCCGGAAGCAGGCGGTCCCCTCGATCCAGGAGACCTACGACTGCGAGAACGACCTCTTCGATCCTCTGGGGGAGGAACACGACAGCCCCGTGCCGAACGTGGTGCACCGCTACCCAGACCGGGTGCTCCTGCTCGTGACGCTCCAGTGTTCGTCCTATTGCCGCCACTGCACGCGCCGCCGCGTGGTGGGGGAGGAGGACCGCACCATCACGGAAAAGCGCCTGCAGACGGCGCTCACGTACATCCGCGAGCATGAGGAGATCAGAGACGTCCTCATCTCCGGCGGCGACCCGCTCACGATGGGTACCGAGAAGCTCGAGCACATCATCGCGAGCCTGCGGGAGATTCCTCACGTGGACATCATCCGCATCGGCACGCGTGTGCCGGTGGTCCTGCCCATGCGGATCACCGACGAGCTTCTCACAATGCTCAGGAAATACCAGCCGATCTGGATCAACACGCACTTCAACCACCCGCACGAGCTCACGCCTGACGCCGCGCGCGCCTGCGCCGCGATCGTGGACGCGGGCATCCCTCTTGGGAACCAGACGGTGCTTCTGCGCGGCGTGAACGACGACGTGGAGACGATGAAGAAACTGATGCTGGGCCTCGTGCACATGCGCGTGCGCCCGTATTACCTCTACCAGTGCGACCTGAGCCGCGGCATCTCCCATTTCCGCACGCGCGTGGAGAAGGGGCTTGAGATCATGCATG
>DAOPLW010000152.1:0-3949 GCA_035391945.1 Oscillospiraceae bacterium
GCACCTGAACGGAGAACGGGAGGATGTACTTGCCGTCTCTTTCAAAAAATTTCCCCCAATCGAACAGAGGCGTGGCATTGTCCTTTTTCCCGGCGTTCGTATGGGAAATATGAGTGTATGACACCCACGGCATGGGTGAAAATTGAAATACGTCGTTGCCCAGCGGCCCTGGGAAGTATGCTTTCTGACGGATGGCCTTTTGCGCGGCGACGGCAACATAGGCTCCTAATGTATCCTGCATCTCCACGTTGACGACCTTAAAGAGCTCGGTGTCCCTGTCCATATAGGTAAAGGCCGTATTGATTCTATCGTACAGGACAACTTGGCCATCTACGAAGCGGTACCGGAATTCTTCGATCCCGTTTGCACATTTTGATACAGCAAAGATGAGAGCCATGGTAAAGGAATACTTCATGGATCGGATTTTTGCTAAGAAATGCGTGATATCCAATTCAAACGAAACACAATACGACGGTTCTATACTGTTCCTGAAGACCTGACAATGCAGGGCCCGTTTCCAATGTGTCACATCGATTACCGTGTAGCTGTTTTCCATGGCAGATGTCCCCGCTTCTTCAAATTGAGTACCAGGTTCTCCGGCAGAATCGCCGGATCTTCTAAAATAAATATAGCATAATTTTTCTGCGCCCACAAGAAAACGGTTGCGAGGCGGCTGAATTGGCCGCTTCGCCGCTTTGCAGTGTGTCTTCTGCGGCCGCCGGGCCGTACACCTCGGAAGACAGCGACGCCGGGCCGCTTCCGCAAGATGAAAACCGGTGTGCCGCCGGACAAAATGCAGGTTGCTTTTCAGCGCTTTTACGACGAAAATCCCTCGATTCCCGTTGCGGAGAGCGTTTATACTATGGTATAATAATCAATTGAAATGTTTTCACGAATGGAGGGTGCGCTTTGTATCTGAAGGCGCTCGAAATCCAGGGCTTTAAGTCCTTCCCGGACAAGACGACCGTCCAGTTCGGCGAGGCCGTGTCGGCCATCGTCGGACCGAACGGCAGCGGAAAATCGAACATTGCCGACGCCATCCGCTGGGTCCTCGGCGAGCAGAGCACCCGCGCCCTGCGCGGCGGGAAGATGGAGGACGTCATCTTCGGCGGCACGGCCAAGCGCGCCCAGGTGGGCTTCGCGCAGGTGTCGCTGATCCTGGACAATACCGACCGCGCCCTCCCGCTCGAGGAGAGCGAGGCCATGATTACCCGCCGTTATTACCGTTCCGGGGAGAGCGAATACTACATCAACCGCCGCTCCGTGCGGCTCAAGGACGTGAACGAGCTCTTCATGGATACCGGCCTCGGCCGTGAGGGCTATTCCATCATCGGACAGGGGAAAATAGACGAGATTCTCTCCGTCCGGAGCGCCGACCGGCGCGAGATCTTCGAGGAGGCGGCCGGCATCTCGAAGTTCCGTTACCGCAAGGAGGAGGCGGAGCGCAAGCTCCAGCGAACCGAGGAGAACCTCCTGCGCGTGAACGACAAGATCGCCGAACTGGAACTGCAGGTGGAGCCCCTGCGCGAGCAGGCGGCCAGGGCGAAAAAATATCTGATACTGCGCGACGAAATGCGCGGCCTGGAGGTGACGCTCTGGCTTGAGCAGCTGGACAAGCTGCGCGCGGCCGCCCGCAAGGCCGAGACGGACTTCGGCGCGGCCGCCCGCGAGAAGGAGGAGACGCAGAACCTCCTCTCGTCGCTCTACACGGCGTCCGAGCGCGCGGCGGAGGCGATGCGCGGAAAGGACACGGAAGCGGAAAGCCTCCGCGGGGAGATCGCGGAGAAGGAAGCCCGGGAGGCCGAGATCGACAATGCCATCGCCGTTTGCACGGCGAATATTCAAAACAACGAACAGAACGCGGCGCGCGTCCGGGAGGAGCTTTCCGCGCAGGAGGGCCGCGAGGGGAGCGTCGCCGCGCAGCTGGAGGCGCGCCGGGAACGTCTCCGGGAGATCGAAGCGCGCGCGGAGGCGCTTGCGTCGGAACTGGAGGAGCTTCTAAGGGCGGCGGCGGCGGCGGCGGAGTCCGCCGGCGGCCTGGAGCGTTCGGCCGAGGCGTTGCGCGCGAAGGAGGCCCTCCTCGCCGCCGCCGCCGCGGACGAGAAAGCGGCGCTCTCGGCGCTCGCGGCGACGGGGCAGGAGCTCTGCGACCGGGAGAACGCGCTCGAGCAGGAGCGATCCTCCCTCGCCGCCGAAGCGGAGACGCTGCGCGTAAAAAAGGACGCCGCCGAAGCCTCTCTCGCCGGGGCCCGCGAGGAGCGAGACAGCGTGGAAAACGTGATAAACGGCTACCGCCTGCGCCTTGCGGGCCGGGAAAAGCGCGCGGAAAGGGCCGGCGAGGCGCAGAGGAAGCTCCAGATGGACGGGAGCGCCCTGGAGTCCCGCCTGCACCTTCTCACCGAGATGGAGAAGAGCTACGAGGGCCATTCGGGCGCCGTGCGCGTCGTGATGCGCGAGGCGAAGCGCGGCGCGCTGCGCGGCGTACGCGGCCCGGTGGCTGCGCTTCTCAAGACCCCGGACGCCTATACGGTGGCCGTCGAAGTGGCGCTGGGCGGCGCGCTGGGGAACGTCGTTGTGGAGACGGAGGAGGACGGCAAGCGCGCCATCGGCGCGCTCAAGAGGCTCGAGGCCGGACGCGCGACCTTTCTGCCCATGACGAATATCCGCGCCAGGCGCCTCAATGAGGCGGGCGTGGAAAAAGAGCCGGGCTTTGTGGGCCTGGCGAGCGACCTCGTCTCCTTCGATGAAGACTACCGGGGCGTCTTTGAAAATCTGCTGGGGACGACCGTCGTGGCCGAGCACCTGGACGCGGCGGCCGCCGTCGCGAAGAAATACGGCTACCGCTTCCGCGTGGTGACGCTCGACGGACAGGTGATGAACCGCGGCGGCTCGATGACGGGCGGCAGCGCGAATCGGTCGGCGGGGATCCTCTCCCGCGCCAACGAGCTCGAGCGCCTGACCGGGCAGCAGAAACGCATGGCGGAGCAGCTTGCCGCCGCGGCCTCGGAGGCGGCTTCGGCCGCGCGCGAGCGGGACGCGGCGGCCTACGAACTGGAGGTTGCCGAGGGGCAGAAGCGCCAGGCGGAGGACCGCATCCTCAAGCTGGAGGCCGAGACGGAACATCTCTCGCTCCTCCTGGAGAGCGCCCGGGCGCGTCGGACGGCCTGCGGGGAAGAGCTCGCCGCGCTGCAGAGCCGCGCGGCGCAGATGGACGGCGAAGCCGCCCGCCTGCGCGAGAGCCTGCGAGGGCGCGACGAGGAGACCGCCGCGCTGCGGAAAGAGGCGCAGGAGCTTATCGCCGGGCGCGGCGAGGCGCAGGAGCGCTCCGGGAAGATCCTGGAGGACGTCGCGCTGCGCAAGACCGAGGAGGCCTCCCTCGCCGCGGAGCGCGCGGCCATTGGGAAGAACATCGAGGAGCTCGCGGCGCTGCGGCAGTCGTTTTCGGACGACCGCGAGCGGCGTCTGGGGAATATCGAGGATTACGCCGCGCGAAAGCGCGGGATCGAGGCGCAGATCCTCGAAGAGGAAGAGAAGCGCGCCGCCGTCCGAGGCGAGAAGGAGACGCTGCGCCGGCGTCTCGCGGCGCTGGGGGAAGAACGGCTTGCGCTCGAAGGCGAGCGCACCCGCGCCGACCGCGAGGCGCAGGAGAAAAACAAGCTTCTCCTGGACATGGAGCGCGCCTGCGCGCTTCTGGAACAGAAAAAACTTTCCGCCGCGCTCGAGGAAAAGGCGATACTGGATAAACTCTGGGACACCTACGAACTCTCCCACGCGGCTGCGCGGTCCGTGCGGCGGGAGGTGGAGAGTCTCGCCAAAGCCGGCCGCCGCGTGGCGGAGCTCAAGCGCGCCATCGCCGCGCTGGGGACGCCCAACATCGGCGCGATCGATGAATTTGAGCGCGTGAACACCCGCTACGAGTACCTGACGAGCCAGCGGGACGACGCGGAGA
>DAOPLW010000153.1:0-3946 GCA_035391945.1 Oscillospiraceae bacterium
CTGTGCAGTACAAGCGAGTAACCAGCATGTTTTTTAGCCCCACGGGCGGGACCGAGCGCATGACGAAAACGGTGGCCGAAGCGCTGGGCAGGGAGCTCGGCCTTCCGGTGACGCATAGCAGCTTCACGCTGCCGCAGGAACGCGAAACGCCCCGCGCGTTTACGGCGGAGGACATTGTGGTGATCGGCACGCCGGTCTACGCCGGCCGGGTGCCCAATGTGCTTTTGAAGTATCTCGCTACCATCCGGGGCGGCGGCGCGGCCGCCGTGCCCGTCGTGGCGTTCGGAAACCGCGCGTACGACGATGCGCTCACCGAGTTGCGCGATATCATGACGGACGCCGGGTGCAAAGCGGCGGGGGCCGGCGCTTTCGTATGCGCGCACGTTTTCTCCGAGACGCTGGGCGCCGGCCGGCCCGATGAAACCGACCTTGCGCTCGCGCGGGACCTTGCGCAGGGCGTCGCCCGGAAACTCGAGGCCAGGCCTCTGCCGGAGGAGCCCCTTCGGGTCAGGGGCAGGGAGCGCGCCGACCGGGTGTATTTTCAGTCCAAAGACCTGGAGGGGAAACCCGTCAGCATCTTGAAGGTAAAACCGCAGACCGGAGAGAGCTGCACGAACTGCGGATTCTGTGCCACGGTTTGCCCCGTGGGCGCCATCGACCCGGACGACGTGCGGAAGTTTCGCACCTTCTGCATCAAATGCTGCGCCTGTATCAAAAAATGTCCGCAGCACGCGCGGTACTTCGACGACCCCGGGTTCATTTCCCACCTGCGCGAGATAGAGAGGACGCACGCGCGCCGTGCCCAATCGGAAATCTTCGTGTGACCGGCGGAGTGGTACATAGGTAACAGGTTTCCCGGGCGTGACCCGGACCCTTTCCGGGGGACGCCGGGACGAAAGGCTGCATCCCGGCGGCGGGCGGGTATGCGCCGGATTTCGGAGTGTGCCTTCGCCGGAAATGGATAGAACAAAAGCCCCGGCCGCGCAGATATCTGCGCGGCCGGGGCTTTTGTTCTGTCGGGATGAAGGGGCGGCGTCCGGGGGAAAACGGCAAAGACGCGTCCGCCGTGGAGTGTGCGCGCCGCCGCTCGCTTCACATTTCGCGGCGGCCGGTGAGTGCCTGCAGCAGCGTCGCGTCGTCGGCGTATTCCAGGTGCCCGCCCACCGGGATGCCGTAGGCCAGGCGGGTGATGCGCACGCCGAAGGGCCTGAGAAGCCGGGAGAGGTACATCGCCGTGGCTTCGCCTTCGGTGTCCGGGTTCGTGGCCATGATGACTTCCGTCACGCCGCCGGCGGCCACGCGCTCGACGAGCGGTTTGATGCGCAGGTCGTCCGGACCGACATGGTTCATGGGGGAGAGGACGCCGTGGAGCACGTGGTAGCGTCCCTTGTACTCGCGCGTGCGCTCGAGCGCGACCACGTCGCGCGGATCGGCCACGACGCAGATGATCGATTCGTCGCGTTTCTCGCTCCGGCAGATGGCGCAGAGCCCGCCGTCCGTGAGGTTCTGGCAGACGGGGCAGCAGGTGACCCTCCTGCGCGCGTCGAGGATGGCCTCGGCGAAGGCCTCGGCCTCTCCCTGCGGCAGCGAGAGGACGAAGAACGCCAGGCGCTGGGCGGATTTCCCGCCGATGCCGGGCAGGCGGGCGAACTGTTCGACAAGGCGCTCGAGCGGAGCGGGGAAAAACTGCATGAAATAACCTCCCGTCAGCCGCGCAGCGCGCGGATGCGCGATTCGATGTCGCCCTCGCCGTAAACGGCGCTTCCGGCCACGAGCACGTTCGCGCCGGCCCGGATGCAAAGAGGCGCCGTTGCGGGGTCGATGCCCCCGTCCGCCTCCAGCTCGCAGGCGGGGTTCATGGCGTCGATGTACCCGCGGATGGCTTCGATTTTCGGCAGCTGGTCGGCCATGAACTTCTGCCCGCCGAAGCCCGGCTCCACGGTCATGACCAGCACCATCGAGACCTCTTCAATGTAAGGCAGCACGGCCTCGGCGGGCGTTTTGGGCTTGAGCGTCACGGCCGGGCGCACCCCGGCGTCCCGGATGGCTCTAAGAGCCGCGTGAACGTTCTCCGGCGTGTCGGCCTCCACGTGGACCGTCAGGATGTCGGCGCCCGCGTCGGCGAAGGCCTTCACGTAGCGGATGGGGCGGTCGATCATGAGGTGCACGTCCAGGGGCATTTTCGTAATACGGCGCAGGGATCTGACCACCGGCACGCCGATGGAGATATTCGGAACGAAGAGACCGTCCATCACGTCCACGTGGACATAGTCGGCGGAGGCGATCCGTTCGATCTCCCGGCCCAGATTTGCAAAATCGGCCGAGAGAATGGAGGGGGCGATCTTTACCATGGTATCAGGGTCCTTTCGTGCGGGAAATCGGCCGTTCGGAGAGGGACGGGCGTCTTCCGGGGCGGAGGACAACCCCCGTTTGCGGGCGCGGGCGGCCCGTCCGCTTCATAGGCTGTAAGCAGGCGGGAAGAGCGCCAGGGCGGCCGGCAACATTCTCCCTAAGCTGCCACGGTGGCGGTCGCGCCGGCCGCGGCGCGGCTCCGCTTTCAGATAGGCGCGGGAGACGGCCGTGCCGTCTCCCGCGCCACCGGGCTGAGGGGAACGGACAAACCCTTAGCATTGTACCATACCCGGGCGGGATTGACAATTGAAAATTGACAATCCCGCCCCCGGGATGTACAATATAATCCTCCATGCATATGGAAGGGAAACGATATGCCCGGCCCGCGCGCATGCCGCCGGACGGGGAGACGGGAGGTCCTTTTTCTGAAAACGGTGCGTATAAAATCCGTCGTTCCCATTTACGCGGTGGCGGTCCTTTGGATCGTCTGGGCGCTCTTTTTCGCAATGTACAACGTCATGAGCCTCGCCGGCCTTGTGGCCTCCTCCTTCGTGGTCTATCTGTGCGTGAACCTGATATTCCCCGGAAAGTTCGTGCAGGTGGCCGAGCCGAAGACCACCGGCAATGCCGGGGTGGACGCGCTCGTCGCCGAAGGGGACAAGGCCGTCGCCGAGATGCGCAGGCTCAACGGGCTCATCCCCGGGGAAACAATCTCTGCCCAGATCGACGAGCTGGAGCGCACGGCTGGAAAGATTTTCTCCTATGTGGCGGATCATCCCGCGGCGCTCCCGCAGATCCGAAAATTCCTGCGGTACTATCTCCCCACCACCATCAAGCTCCTGGACGCTTACGCCCGCATGGACAGCCAGGGCGTGGAGGGGGAGAACATCAACGCCACCAAGAAGCGCGTGGAGGACATGATGGAAACCATCGTGACCGCGTTTCACAGACAGCTAGACGCGCTCTTCGGCGCGGAGGCGCTGGATATTTCCAC
Organism: Oscillospiraceae bacterium; assembly: GCA_035391945.1. Lineage (GTDB taxonomy): Bacteria > Bacillota > Clostridia > Oscillospirales > Oscillospiraceae > DAOPLW01. The sequence continues at coordinate 3,347 of DAOPLW010000153.1, forward strand.
GGACATCAAGGTGCTTGAGACCATGATGGCCCGCGAGGGGCTCACCGACGAGGGACGCCTCCGCGCGGAACAATAAGGCCAAACATGCGGAAAGGAAGCTGAAAAGCATGGCGGAGAACATTGATCTGACCCTGACCCCCGAGGCCGATGCCGCAGCCGCCCAGAGGGCGCCGGCCGCGCCCGCGCTGACTCTGAACGATACCCCCGCGGAAAAGAAAGTGGAACCCGTCCAGATCGACGAGAGCATGCTCACCGAGGCCGAGCGCAAGGCGGTAGACGATTTCGCCGGGAAGATCGACATCACCGACGCGAACCAGGTGCTTCAGTACGGCGCGGCGGCGCAGAAAAACATCGCCGGCTTCTCCGAGAGCGCGCTGGCGAACGTCCGCACCAAGGACCTTGGCGAGGTGGGGGACGCCCTCTCCAGCCTCGTCGTGGAGCTCAAGGGCTTTGACACCGACGAGGACAAGAAGGGCTTTCTGGGCTTTCTCAAGCGGAAAGGCAATCAGATCGCCGCCCTCAAGGCGCAGTACGACAAGGCTGAAGTCAACGTGGACAAAATCACCGCCGTCCTCGAACAGCACCAGATCGCGCTCCTCA
>DAOPLW010000154.1:0-3913 GCA_035391945.1 Oscillospiraceae bacterium
TCCTGGCGGACGGCAGGACGCGGAAGACGGAGAGACCCAAGCGCAAAAAGAAAAAGCACGTGTATCGCGAAGGCGTAAGCGCAAGCCCGGCGGCCCAGCGGCTTCGTAAGGGTGAGAGGGCCGGCAACAACGAAATCCGACGGGCGCTCGCCGCATTCGGCGGGCAGACAGGTCAAGAAGGAGGCAAAACCGCTTGGCAAAGGACGATATGATTGAGCTGGAGGGCGTCGTCGTCGAATCACTGCCCAATACGACGTTCCGTGTGGACATAGGAAACGGCCATCAGATCCTGGCCCATATCTCCGGCAAGCTCCGCATGAACTTCATCCGGATCCTGCCGGGCGACAAGGTGACGGTACAGATGTCCCCCTATGACCTGACCCGAGGCAGAATCACCTGGAGAAGCAAATAACAAGGAGGAATCCAAATGAAAGTCAGACCGTCCGTGAAGCCCATGTGCGAGAAGTGCAAGATCATCAAGCGCAAGGGCAAGGTCATGGTAATTTGCGAGAACCCCAAGCATAAGCAGAGACAAGGTTAATTTGGAGGTGCTGAATAAAATATGGCTCGTATTGCCGGCGTAGACCTGCCGAAGGACAAGAGGATAGAGATCGGCCTCACCTATATCTTCGGCATCGGAAGAAAAAGCGCCAATGATATCCTGGCGAAAACCGGAATCAATCCGGATACCCGCGTAAAAAATCTGACCGATGCCGAAGAGGCCGCGCTGCGTGAATGCATCGACCACGGCTACATCGTGGAAGGCGACCTGCGCCGCAACGTGGCAATGGACATCAAGCGCCTGACCGAGATCGGCAGTTACCGTGGCCTGCGCCACCGCCGCGGCCTGCCCGTGCGCGGCCAGCGCAGCAAGACCAACGCGCGCACCCGCAAGGGACCCAAGCGCACCATCGCCAATAAGAAGAAGTAAGGGGAGGGATGAGTAATGGCAGCTCCGAAAGGAAAACGCGTAATCAGAAAGCGCCGCGAGCGCAAAAATATTGAAAAGGGCGCCGTGCATATCCGCTCGTCCTTCAACAACACCATGGTGACCATCACCGACCCGGCCGGAAACGCCATCTCCTGGGCTTCCTCCGGCGGTCTTGGTTTCCGCGGTTCCAGAAAGTCCACCCCCTTCGCCGCCCAGACCGCCGCCGAGACGGCCGCCAAGGCCGCCATGGAGCACGGGCTCAAGAGCGTCGAGGTTTTCGTCAAGGGACCGGGCGCGGGCCGCGAGGCCGCCATCCGGGCACTGCAGGCCGTGGGGCTGGAAGTGACGCTCATCAAGGACGTCACCCCCATCCCGCACAACGGCTGCCGTCCGCCCAAGAGACGCCGCGTTTAAGAAGGAGGAAGGACAATATGGCAAGATATACCGGAGCCGTCTGCCGTCTCTGCCGCAGAGAAGGCCAGAAGCTCTTTCTGAAGGGCGACCGCTGCTACACGGGCAAGTGCGCGATGGAACGCCGCCCCGTGCCGCCCGGAGCGCACGGCACCGCCCGCAACCGGAAGCAGTCCGAGTACGGCATGCAGCTGCGCGAGAAGCAGAAGGCGCGCCGTTACTACGGCGTTCTGGAGAGCCAGTTCCACAAGTACTACGAAATGGCCATGAACCGCAAGGGCGTCACGGGTGAAAACCTCCTGGCCATTCTGGAGTCCCGCATGGACAACGTCGCCTACCGCCTGGGCTATGCCATGAGCCGCGCCGAGGCGCGGCAGCTCGTGCGCCACGGCCACTTCACGGTGAACGGCAAGAAGGTCAACATCCCGTCCTACCTGGTCCGTCCGGGCGATGTGATTGGCGTGAAGACCCAGAGCCGCGACCTTGACAAGATCAAATCCTGCGTCGAGGCCAACGCGTCCCGCGTGGTGCCCAAATGGCTGGATTACGACAAGAACACGCTGGAGGCGAAGGTCGTCTCGACCCCGGCGCGCGAAGACATCGACTTCCCGATCGAGGAGCACCTCATCGTCGAGCTGTATTCGAAGTAATCGCGGACCCTCAACGATTGGCTAAGCTGAACATCCGCGGCGGAGAAACCCCCTCCGCCGCACCGAGAAGGAGGGTACTAACGATATGGTAGAAATAGAGAAGCCGCGCATCGAATGCGTGGAGGCCCCCGGCGACGGCGCATACGGCAAGTATGTCATCGAGCCTCTGGAGCGTGGCTATGGCACGACGCTCGGGAATTCCCTGCGGCGCATCCTGCTCTCCTCCCTGCCCGGAACCGCGGTGACGACGATCAAAATCGCCGGCATCCAGCACGAGTTCTCCACCGTGCCGGGCGTCAAGGAGGACGTGACGGAGATTGTCCTGAATATCAAGGGCATCATCGCGCGGCTCCACAGCGAGGGCCCGAAGACCGTTTATATCGAGGCGTCCGGAGAGGGCGAGGTCACGGCAGGCAGCATCAAGGCGGACGGCGAGGTCGAGATCCTCAACCCGGATCTGCACATCGCGACCCTCGGCCCGGATGCGACACTGGACATGGAGCTCACGCTTTCCCACGGCCGCGGCTACGTCCCGGCCGAGCGCAACAAGCCGGTACAGGCGATCATCGGCGTCATTCCGGTCGATTCCATCTACACACCGGTCTATAAGGTCAATTACACCGTGGAGCCCACCCGCGTGGGAAGCGTTACGGATTTTGACAAGCTGACGCTGGAGGTCTGGACGAACGGCACCATCACCGCGCGCGATGCGGTTTCGCTGGGCGCGAAGATCCTCTGCGACCATTTTGCGCTCTTCACCGACCTCTCCGAGAGCGTGGGCAGCAAGTCCACCGTCGTCGAGAAGGCGGAGGCGCAGCGCGACAAGGTGCTGGAAATGACCATCGAGGAGCTCGACCTCTCCGTGCGCAGCTTCAACTGCCTCAAGCGCGCGAACATCAACAACGTCGAGGACCTCATCTCCAAGACCGAGGACGAGATGATGAAAGTCCGGAACCTCGGCCGCAAGTCGCTGGAGGAAGTCATCGGCAAGCTCGCCATGATGGGCCTGTCCCTCAAGAGCGAAGAGAACTGACACAATCCGATTTCGCCCCGCGAAATTTGAAGGGAGTTGTACGAAATGCCCGGAACCCGTAAACTCGGGAAGCGCACGGACGCGCGCATGGCGATGCTGCGGGCCATGGTCACCTACCTGCTGGAAACCGGCAGGCTGCAGACCACGGTCACGCGCGCCAAGGAAGTGGCGCCTCTCACCGAGAAGATGATTACGCTCGGAAAACACCAGACGCTCGCGTCCTACCGCCAGGCGCTCGCTTTCCTGACCAAGGAGGACGTCGCCAAGAAGCTCTTCGACGAAATCTCGCCGAAGTATTCGCTGCGTACCGGCGGCTACACCCGCGTGGTGCGCATCGGCCCGCGCCGCGGCGACGGCGCCGAGATGGCGATCATCGAACTGGTGTAAACCGGTTTCAGACAGGCACAAGCTCCTGTCGCATCCCTTGTGCACGGGGGATGCGACAGGAGCTTTGCGTTTTGCCGGCGGCACCTTTCCGGGATTGCCAATTTCCTCCTTCCGTGTTACAATACTGCCATTCCGCGCAGAAGGGAGCTTTGCCATGACCGCCAGGGAGGAATTTCTCGAGATCTACCGCGTGCATATCCGCCGCGAGGGGGCCGACGCGCTTCTGGACTATCTCCAGAACCGGAGCGACTTTTTCACCTCGCCCGCGTCGTCGCGCTACCACGGCAGCTATGAAGGAGGCCTGGTCCAGCACAGCGTGAACGTCTACAAGTGCCTGGACGGGTATCTGCAGAACCCGCGGGTCCGCGAGGAGTACGGCTTTGCGGCGCCGCAGGAGTCGGTGGCCGTCGCGGGGCTTCTCCACGATGTGTGCAAGATCGGTTGCTACAAGCCCTCCACCCGGAACGTCAAGGGACCGGACGGGAAATGGCAGGCCGTAGC
>DAOPLW010000155.1:0-3906 GCA_035391945.1 Oscillospiraceae bacterium
ATTTCGCCGCTCAGGCTTCCCCTGAAGCGCGGAAGGGCCTTCTGGAACAGCGGAAGGAGCTTCTGAAGAACCAGCTGAGCATCATCGACGAGCAGCTTGAGAATCTGTAGAACGCAGCGAAAATAGCCGGAGTATACCCTCCGGTTATTTTCGTTGTCCATTGAGGTGAGAGAGTCATGCCAAGACCCAGAAAAGGACGTCAGGTCTGCCGCCTGCCGGATATCAGCCGCTTCGGGCCTCTGGATGTTCCGGCGGCCGCGGCGGGCACCGTCAGCATGACCGTGGACGAGTATGAAGCCATCCGGCTGATCGATCTGGAAGGTCTCACGCAGGAGGAATGCGCCGGCCGGATGGCCATCGCGCGCACCACCGTGCAGGGGATTTACAACGAGGCGAGGAAAAAGCTCGCGTCGGCGCTGGTGGGCGGAAGGGTCCTCCTGATTGAAGGCGGCGAATACCGCCTGTGCGACGGTCTCGGTCAAGGCTGCGGCAACTGCTGGCGGCGCCGGCACGGATGGGAAGGACATGGCGCCGGCGGGGGCCGGCAGCTTCCGCCCGCGCGGACGCCGCCCGACCCGGAAGGCAGCTCAAATTGAGCAGGGCTGGATCGACCATCGTTTCTGTTTCCCGCAAGGGTCCGGCCGGATCCGCAGACAGGTATCCGGCGAATGCGGCATCGGCCGACCGAATGACAAAACAAAATTATGAATGGAGGATCTTGTATGAAAATCGTAGTTCCCGTAGACGAAAACAAGCTGGAATCGAGCGTATGTTTCTCGTTCGGGCGCGCGCCCTACTTCTTAATCTATGACACGGAGGCAAAGACCGGTCGGTTCCTCTCCAACGCCGCCGCAGCCAGCCAGGGCGGAGCCGGCATCAAGGCCGCGCAGGCGGTCGTGGACAGCGGCGCCACCGCGCTGCTCACGCCCCGCTGCGGGGAAAACGCAGCCGCGGTTCTCAAGGCCGCCGATGTGAAGCTCTACCAGACGGCGGCAGGTTCCGCGATGGAGAACGTCACGGCCTTCCTGGCGGGTAAGCTTCCGCCGCTCGGTGAAATTCATGCGGGGTTCCACGGCCGTGGGGGCAGGTAACGGGAAGGTCGCCGTGCTCAGCGGCAAGGGCGGCACGGGCAAGACGCTTCTCTCGGTCAATCTGGCGGCGGTCGCCGGCGGCGCTCTGTATCTCGACTGCGACGTGGAGGAGCCCAACGGGCATCTGTTCTTCCGGCCCACGGACGTCCGGGAGGAGGAGATCAGCGTCAAAATTCCCACCCTGGATGCGTCGAAATGCACCGGATGCCGCAAATGCGTCGATTTCTGCAAGTTCAACGCGCTGGCCCTCATTAGGAACAAGCCGTTTCTTTTTGAAGAGGTGTGCCATTCCTGCGGCGGATGCGCGCTCGTCTGCCCGGAAAAAGCGCTTGGCGAGAAGGACAAGGTGACCGGCAGGGTCCAGAGGGGCGTCTCCGGAGACGTGGCCGTGCACACCGGCATTCTGAACACCGGGGAAGCCTCCGGCATCCCGATCATCAGGAATCTACTCGCCGGCGCCGCCGCGGAGGAAAAATCTTTCACGTTCATCGACTGTCCGCCCGGCAGCGCCTGTATCGTCATGGAGAGCATCAAGGACGCCGACTATTGTCTTCTGGTCGCCGAGCCGACGCTTTTCGGCGTGCACAACCTCAATATGGTCTATGAGCTCGTCCGCATCTTTCATAAGCCGTACGGCGCGGTCCTGAACAAATGCATCGGCGGGGAAAACCCGGCGGAAGCCTTCTGTCTCGAACACGGCATCCCCATTCTGGGCAGGATTCCGTTCGACAGCGCGCTCGGGTCGCTCAGTGCCGATGCGAAGATCGCCGCGCGAGAGGATGCTGGGTTCCACGCGCTCTTCTCCTCCCTGCTGGAAAACGTCAGAGAGGAGGTGCGGCGTGAAACAGCTTCTGATCCTCAGCGGTAAGGGCGGCACCGGAAAAACGACCATCGCGGGTGCCTTTATCGCGCTTTCCGCCGCCCGGGCCTTTGCCGACTGCGACGTGGACGCGCCCAATCTGCATCTGGTCATGCGCCGGACGGTCGAACCGAAGCGCTCGGACTACTATGGGCTGCCGCAGGCGGAGATCGACCCCCTGCGCTGCAGAGCGTGCGCTCTGTGCCAAAAGCAGTGCCGGTTCGGCGCCATCCTGCCCGGCCCCGCCTACCGGGTGGACCCGTTCGCCTGCGAGGGCTGCGGCGTCTGTGAACTGGTCTGCCCCGCCGGTGCTATATCTCTGAAGCCGGCCGTGGCCGGGGAGCTGACGCTGTACGCCGGACCGGAAAGGGTGTTTTCCACCGCCCGGCTCAAAATGGGCAGCGGAACGTCTGGCATGCTGGTCACGGAGGTCAAGAAACAGATGAAAGCGGCCGCGCCCGATACGGACCTGGCCGTCATCGACGGGTCCCCGGGGATCGGCTGCCCGGTCATCGCCTCCCTGGCCGGCGTGGACATGGTTCTCCTTGTGGCGGAGCCGTCGGTATCGGGCATCAGCGACATGGAGCGCATTGTCAAAACGGCGCGGAACTTCCAGACGCGGATCGCGGTATGCATCAACAAGTACGACACCAGCCCGTCGAACACCGAAAAGATCGAGGCTTTCTGCCGCAGGGAGGAGCTCCCCGTGGTCGGGAAAGTCCCCTTCGACCCCGCGGCGGTCAAAGCCGTCAACGACGGTCGGACGATCGTGGACGTCGACTGCGCCTCCGGCCGCGCCGCGAAAAAGGTGTACCGGGGAACCATGCAGATCCTTTTCGGGCAAAACTGACCGGCTGAAGGAGCACTGCGGAAAGCGGAGGCCCATACCGCGCTTTCGGCCCGGCGGAATCCCCCGGAGAAGGGCAAAAAAGAGGCGGCTCCCGCAATCGGGAGCTGCTTTTTCTTTGTGTCGGCGCGTCCGTCATGCAATGGGCCGGTGCGCTTTCATTCAAAATGGGGCGGTGGCGGCTTCCGGCGGGCGGCAAGTCTCCGCACCCCCGCCACGCTTCCGAGCCATTTCAGCGGGCAGTCCGGCCCCGCGCCCCTGAAAAACGATGCCCCGGCCCGGCAGGCCGCGCTCCCGGCGACCGCCGGATATGGTCCGGCAGAGAGAGTGCATCCTTTCCGCCGGTGCGGCCGGAACCATGTACTTTTTATATGGTTTTTACCCTGCTCCCGGTAAGGCCGGCGCGCGCAAAGGGTCTTCCGCTTCCACCGGGCCCCCTGAATTTCTCCATATTGTACAGAAGAGGCCCGTCCTCCGGTTCCACTTTCTGTCGGGAAAGAATATTGACAGCCCGCGAAAGGCGGCATATACTGACGCCATAAAAGTAAAATTCATGAAAGATTCATTCGTTTCGCCTTCATTTTTTGCAGCGTGTCATGGTCGGCACGCCTTTGGATGATACAGTCAAATAGGCAAAGGAGCCAAAACAGCGGAAAGCCTTTCGGGCTTTCACGGTTTTGGCTCCTTTTATTTTCAGATCGGCAGACAGACTTGAAGACAGGAGGGCCAACGATGAAGAAACACCCGGCGCAGCCTGTGGAAAAGGGAAAAATAATTGCGATATCCGCTCTCTTTCTCGTTTCGGCCGTGATCGTGGCCCTGGGCGCCGCATTCAGCATCTACTGCGTCTGCAACGGCGTCGAATTTTATGTCCTGACTTCCCGGGTGCCCGGCGTGGTGTTCGGGCTGGCGGTCATGTTTCTTGGCGTGCGGTACATTCTGGCCGTCCGGAGGCTGAAAAAGGAGGTATACAAACCGACCTCGGAATTTTCATGGCGCAACTTCAGAAAAAAATAAACAAAAAGGTGTACGGACTCCGATTGATTTGAATGAGGTGTTGGTATGAAAGCTTTGAGGAAAGGGATCGGTTTTCTGCTGCTGGCGCTGCT
>DAOPLW010000156.1:0-3884 GCA_035391945.1 Oscillospiraceae bacterium
CATCGAGCGGATGGAGCGGGAGACGGAGCCGGTCTCGACGGTGGTCGCCACCGGCGGCAACGCGCGGTTCATTCTCAAATTCTGCAGGCGGCCCATTCTCTACGACGCCGATCTTCTTCTCGAAGGCCTTTATCTGATTTATACAAAAAACGAGGAAAAAAACTGTAAGAAATAGCATTGTTTTGCCGCGCTATTTCTGTTACCATGGACGCGATAAACCGCCGGCCCACAATGAAACAGAGCGTCAGGCCCTCTGCAGACGCATCTGCGGATACTTTTCGCCGCCGGGGAAACAATTATTTGCGCAGCATCCCCATGGGGGAGCAGCAGCAAGGAGGAATTTCACATGGCATACGCAGAATCTCCGCGCAGAAGCAACGTAAGCTACATGGTCCGTCTGGCAGTTCTGGTCGCAATCCTGCTCCTGCTGGAGGTGACGGGTCTCGGCCTCATCAAGACGCCGGGCCTGGAATTCACCATCATGCAGGTACCCGTCATCATCGGCGCCATCGTCATGGGGCCAGCGGCCGGCGCGATCCTCGGGGGCGTCTTCGGGCTTATCAGCTTCTGGGAGTGCTTCGGGAAAAGCGCGTTCGGGGCGGTGCTCCTCTCGGTCAGCCCCGTCGGCACGTTCATGACCTGCGTCCCAACCCGCATCCTCATGGGCCTTCTCTGCGGCCTCATTTTCCGCGCGCTTTACCGGATCGACCGCTCGAAGCTCTGGTCCTTCGGCGCGGCGGGTCTGGCCGGAGCGCTTCTCAACACGATCTTCTTTATGAGCATGCTTGTGGCGTTCTTTTACAACACCGAGTACATCCAGGGCTTTGTCACTTTCCTTGGCAGCGCCAACCCGCTCGCGTTCGTGATCGCTTTCGTCGGCGTTCAGGGTCTGCTGGAAGCCATCATCTGCACGATCGCCGGCGCGGCGATCTCCAAGGCGCTTTATAAGGTGCTCAGCAAATAATCGATCACATCCGTCAGTCAGAGGGACGAGAGCCCGCATTCCAGTGGGGTGCGGGCTCTCTTTTTGAACAATGTTATGAACGGGACGGGCATAGCATCCTGCAAATACCCCAAAATGCCGATTGCCAAATTCAACATTTTGCAATATACTATATATTGTCTTTCAAAAACGAATGCCGCAGGGGGAACGACGCAATGAAATCTCTTTCCAAATTCGCCGTGACGGTCCAGGCCTCCACGACGCTTGCCATCGACGCGATGTACAAAAAGATGAAGGCCGACGGCGTCGACGTACTGGGGTTCGGCGCGGGCGAGCCGGACTTCAACACACCGGAATTTATCAAAGAGGCCGGCATCCTCGCCATCCGCACGAACCAGACGCGCTACACACCGGCCGCGGGCACCGAGGCGCTGCGCCGCGCCGTCTGCGCGCGGCTGGGCGCGGACTACGGCCTCTCATACGCGCCGGAGCAGGTGGTCGTCGCCAGCGGCGCGAAGCACTGCATGTTCCTCGCCTTCATGGCGCTTTTGGATCCCGGCGACGAGGTTCTGCTCCCGGCGCCGTACTGGGTGAGCTACTATGAGATGATCCGCATGGCGGGCGGCGTCCCCGTGATCCTGGAGACGACCGCGGAGGACGGCTTCCGCGTTGCCCCCCGGCAGCTTGAAGCCGCCGTCACGCCGCGCACGAAGGCGCTGCTCCTCAATAACCCATCCAATCCGACCGGGATGCTCTACGACCGCGCGGCCCTTACAGATATCGCCGGCGTGTGCGTCAGGCACGACCTCTATGTGATCGCCGACGAGATCTACGCCAGCCTGGTCTACGACGGCGAAACCTTCGTGAGCTTCCCGTCGCTGGGCGAGGAGGTCAAGAAGCGGACCATCCTCGTCAACGGCGTCTCCAAATCCTACGCCATGACCGGCTGGCGCATCGGCTACGCCGCGGCGGAGCGAAGCGTGGCCAAGGTGATGGCCAACTACGTGAGCCACTCGACCTCCGCGCCGTCCACGATCTCCCAGGCGGCGGCTCTCGCCGCGCTGACGGGGCCGCAGGACGAGATCGCGACCATGCGCGCGGCGTTCGAAGCGCGCAGGAACTACCTCGTCTCCCGGATGGAAAAGATCAAGGGCGTCACCTGCGTCCGCCCAGAGGGCGCGTTCTACGTGATGATGGGCATCGGACCCCTGCTCGGCAAAACGCTTCACGGGAAGAAGATCGAGGACGCCGACGATTTCTGCGGGGTGTTTCTCGAAAAGGGCCTCGTGGCGCTGGTGCCCGGCACGGGCTTCGGCGCGCCGACCTATGTCCGCTGGTCCTACGCGACCGACATGGATACCATCCGCGCAGGGCTCGACCGGCTGGAGAAGTTTCTCGCGGAATAGGGGAGGGGAGGGCGCCTATCCCGCCGACTGCGCGGCGGAAACGACCGGTCTTTCCGAGAATGCACGGAAAAAAGCCCCGCGCGGATCTGCCGCGCGGGGCTTTTGTAACTGCGGAGTCCGCCGAAAACGACTTTTTCTCCTTTCGCCGTGCGAAAATCCTTTGGCCGGACACGCCGAGCCGTGCCGGGATAGACAGCTAAAATCGTTCTGTGACAAGGCATCCGGGCAGGCGATTCCCGGATGCCTTCCTTTGAGAGACCCGCAGGCCGAGCGCCTCCTGTGCCGAAAAGCAAGGTTTTTCGATACAGTCAGGCGCGCACCTTTTTCAGCCGCGCGAAGCGGGGCAGGGAGGAGGCCTTCGGCAAAACCGGTTCGCCCTGAATGAGGGGCATCGCGTAGTCGATGAAGGGAGGCAGGACGCCGTTACCCGCCTCGTTGATCCATGAGCGCGGCACCTTTTTCTCGGCGTTTGCCACCTCGGAGAGGGGCAGGAGCTTTGTCCTGCAGACGTATTTTTCGCCCTCATACGCGCGCTCGAACGCGACCATCCGGTCGGTTACGCCGGATACCGCGGCCTCCACCGCCGTCTTTCCGGCGAGATAGGCCTCGTTGATGTCCGTCTGCGAGGCGAGGTGCGCGCCGCAGCGCTGCAGGAGCGAGAGCTCGATGCCGCGCACCTTCGCGCCCGTCTTCTCCCTGACGAGGGCGGAGAGCGCCGCAGCGAGGCCGCCGAGCTGCGCGTGGCCGAAGGCGTCTTTCTGTTTGGCCGTGTCCGAGCCGTATTCGGAGAGGAAAACGCCGCGCGCGTCCCGAATGCCCTCCGAGGCGGCGACAAGGCAGTTGCCGGTGCGTTTGTAGATCTCGGAGACGTCCGCGAGGAAGCGGTCCGGATCGAAGGGCACTTCGGGGAGATAGACAAGATCCGGGCCCGCGCCCATGTGCGAGGCGAGAGCGGCCGCGCCGGCAAGCCAGCCCGCGTGCCGGCCCATGATCTCGAGGACCACGACCGTGCCCGTGTCGTAGACCCGCGCGTCCTCGTAGACCTCCATGCAGGTCGTGGCGATGTATTTCGCGGCGCTGCCGTAGCCGGGGCAGTGGTCGGTGCCGCACAGGTCGTTGTCGATCGTTTTCGGCACGCCCATGACGCGGCAGTCGTAGCCGGCCTTCTGCATGTACCGGCTGATCTTGCTGCAGGTGTCCATGGAGTCGTTTCCGCCGTTGTAGAAGAAATAGCGCACGTCGTATTTTTTGAATATTTCGAGGATGCGACGGTAGTCCGTGTCGTCCGCTTCCGGGTCCTTCATTTTATAGCGGCAGGAGCCGAGGGCGGAGGAGGGCGTGTTTGGCAGCAGCTCCAGCTCGGAGGCGTCCTCCATGCCCATGTCGTAAAGCTCGTCGCCTAAAACGCCCTTGATGCCGTGGGCCGCGCCCAGCACCCGCGTGATGCAGCCGGAATCGAGAGCCGTGCGGATGACGCCCAGCGCGCTCGCGTTGATGACGGCGGTGGGCCCCCCGGACTGCCCCAGAATGCAGGC
>DAOPLW010000157.1:0-3882 GCA_035391945.1 Oscillospiraceae bacterium
CGTTTCGGGGGAGAGGGCCGCCTTCGCGCCGTTTTTGACGGCGGAAGCCATGGAGCCGAGGAAAGCGAGGAGACCCACGAGGCCCATTTCGGCCCAGATCTGGAGGTAAATGTCGTGGCAGTGGACGAAGGGGGCCGTGCCGTAATAGTAGAGTTCATCGGTCATGACCTGCCGGACCGTGTCGGTTCCCAGGCCCACGCCGAAAAGCGTATGGTTCCGGATGAGACGAAGCGCGGCCTCATAGATCGGGATGCGGCTGGCGGTGGAGCTGTCGGAGCTGTTGAAAATGGTGAGCAGGCGGTTCACAATCGTCTGCGGCAGAAGCGGCAGCGCAAAAAGACCAAGCAGGACGAACCAGGGCACGAGACGCCGGTTCATCAGAAAGACGAAGACCGCCGCAGCCACCACGAAGCCGATCCAGCTTGCCCGGGAATAGGTCATGGCCAAAGACACCGTGCCGGCGAGAAAAGAGACCGCCGCGGCCGCTTTCCCAAGCCGGGTCCGGGCTGCGAAGAAGAGCCCCGCCGTGACGGGAAGGAGCATCACGAGCACCTCCGCGAAGGTGTTGGGATTTTCAAAGACCGAGAAGACCCGCCCGGGCATGCCCTCGTTCACCGTCAGGTCCACGTAGGAGGGGTTGACCTCGATGCCCTGCAGACGCTGCACGACGCCGTAGACCGAGGCGGCGAAGACGCCGAGGGCGGCAAAGCCCGCCAGGCGCACGTATTCGCCCTCGGAACGCACCGCGCTCACGACGAGCAGGACGCAGAGCATCCCCGTAAGATGGAAAAACAAGAAGCGGTAGCTCAGGTCCGTGTGGGAGGAAACGAGGTAGGAGAAGACCACCAGGCACGCGAAACAAACGGCCCAGGGGCCGAGGCTGGCCACGTCCGGCCGCAGGCTGCGCCTGCGTATGGCGCCGACGTAGAGCAGCACGAGAAAAACGAGGAGGGCGGCGAGACTGTAGAGGTTGTTCCAGATCTCATAGGGCGTCACCAGCATCGCCAGCAGGAGCCAGCCGAGCGCCCGGGGTACCGAAGCGCCGCAGGCGAAGCCAAGGCGCACGGCGGCGCTGCCGTCGAAGAGTTCCCGAAAGCGCCGATAGAGGGCGCCCAGGAGCATCGGCACCGCGCCGAGGACGACGGTAAAAACCGCACAGGCGACGCTCCCGCGCCATGCGGCGGTGAGTTTCCCGTCGCGCGCGCAGAAGCGCGCGACGCGGCTTTCGGCCCAGAGGCGGCCCCAGCCGTCGTGCAGGGCGTTAAAAAAGCGCCGGAGCGCGCTTTCGGCGTAGAGCGCCGCAAGCACGCACCAGATGCGATAGAGCATGCTGGACCGGAGGGTTTCAGACATGGCGTTACCTCCCGCGGTTTTTGATGGCGTAGAGCAGGGAAAGGAGCCTCAGACGGCGCGTGCGCAGAAGATCGGCCGCGAGCTGCTTGTTGCGGCCGAGGCCCGCGGGCGCGAGCGAGGCGAGATGGGGCGCAAGGACGGGATCGTCAAGGCAGGCCTCGACGCGCCGGCGTTTTTCGGCGCGCGTGCCGGGGCTTCCCGGGGCGAACTCGTTTCCCGCCGCGATGAGGACCCCAGCCCAGCAGGTCTCCGCTTCCCAGTTCGGCGCGTCGAGGCCCTCGCTCTGCGCGAGCGCCTGCTTGCGCGCGAAGAAGCGCCTGAAGGTGGGCATGTAGTCGGCGAGATACCGCCGCGTGGCGGAGGCGGGGTTCTGAAGATAGTAGTAGAGCGGCATGTCCAGCATGACGAGCTTCCGGCTGCGGGAGAAATATTCCATCAGAAACAGTTCGTCCTCCAGATACGAGCCCTCGAAGGAGAGGCCGGAGAGAAGTTCGCGGGAGAAAAGAAAGCGCCACACAAAGCCGTTTAGGACCTCGCCGGGTTTCCCCAGCCTGTGGCCCAGAAGCCGCAGGACGAGCATCCGGCGGATGGCGTCCTTCTCGTAGACGCCGGCCGGCAGCGCCGCCTCCTCCCATTTCATCCCGTCGGGCAGAAGGTTATAGTGCGCGCAGCCGGCCGTGTCCGCCTCCGCCGCATGGAGGGCGGTGAGGAGAGTCTGGCACATGGAGGGTTCGATGCGGTCGTCGCTGTCCACAAAGAGGACGTAGTCCCCCCGCGCCTCCTGGATGCCGAGGTTCCGGGCCGAGGAGACCCCGCCGTTTTCCTTGTGGAACACGCGCACCCGCGCGTCCGAGGCGGCGATCCGGTCGCACAGGGCGCCCGCGCCGTCCGGAGAGCCGTCGTCCACGAGCAGGAGCTCCAGCTCGGCGTGGGTCTGCGCGAGAATGGAGTCCGCGCAGATTCTGAGAAGCGTCTCCGAGCGGTAGACGGGGACGATGACGGAGATCAGAGACATCTGAGCCTCCCTTACAGCGCGTCGCGCAGCCGCCCGGCCATATCGGTGCGCTCCCAGGGGAGGTCGAGTTCCGGCCTTCCGAAATGGCCGTAGGCTGCGGTCTGCTCGTAGATCGGGCGGCGCAGGTCGAGATAGCGGATGATGGCCGCGGGCCGCAGGTCGAAGTACTTGCGCACCAGCGCCTCGAGCTTCGTCTCCGGCACGGTGCCGGTCCCGAACGTATCCACCAGGACGGAAACGGGATGCGCCACGCCGATGGCGTAGGCCAGTTCGATCTGGCAGCGGCGCGCGAAGCCCGCCGCCACCAGGTTTTTCGCCACATAGCGCGCCATGTAGGCGGCGCTGCGGTCGACCTTGGTGGGGTCCTTGCCGGAGAAGCAGCCGCCGCCGTGGCTGGCGGAGCCGCCATAGGTGTCCACGATGATCTTCCGCCCCGTGAGGCCCGAGTCGCCCACGGGCCCGCCGACGACGAAGCGGCCCGTCGGATTGACATAGTATTGCGTGTTCCCGTCCAGATATTTCGCGGGCATGACGGGCTTTATCACCGCCTCCATCACGGCCTCGCGGAGCGTCTTCTGCGAGACGTCCGGACCATGCTGGGAGGAGACCACGACGGCCGGGCAGCGCAGGACGTTTCCCGCCTCGCCGTACTCCAGCGTGACCTGGGTCTTGCCGTCCGGGCGCAGGAAGGGGATCTCGCCGCTTTTCCGCACCTCGGCGAGCCGCCGCGCGAGGCGGTGGGCGTAAGTGATGGGGGCGGGCATGAGCTCCGGCGTTTCGTCGCAGGCGTAGCCGAACATCATGCCCTGATCGCCCGCGCCGATGCGGTCGTCCTCCTCCCCGGCAGCGCTTTTGGCCTCCAGAGAATTGTCCACGCCCAGGGCGATGTCCGGGCTCTGCTCGTCGATGGAGGTCATCACCGCGCAGCCCTTGCAGTCAAAGCCGCAGGCGGGGTCGGTGTAGCCGACGCGCTCGACGGTCCTGCGCGCGACGGCGGGGATGTCCACATAGCAGTTCGTGGAGATCTCCCCCATGACGAAAATCATGCCGGTGGTCGTGATGGTCTCGCAGGCCACGCGGGCGTAGGGGTCGCGGGAGAGGATGTCGTCGAGGACGGCGTCCGAGATCTGGTCGCAGAGCTTGTCCGGATGCCCCTCGGTGACGGATTCGGAAGTAAAAAGTCGATGACTCATGGAAACGCACCTCTTTTAGACGTGATAGCTTGCCAGATAGTTCCTCTGGTCGGCGGTGAGCTGATCAATTTTTAACCCCATGGCCGCGAGCTTGACGGCGGCGATGCGCGCGTCGATCTCGTCGGGCACGGGGAAAAGCTTTTTGGGAAGGCCCCGGCCGTGTTTTGCGAGCCACTCGAGCGAGAGCGCCTGCACGGCGAAGCTCATGTCCATGATTTCGGCCGGGTGGCCGTTGCCGGCGGCTAGATTCGTCAGCCGTCCCTCGGCCACGACGTTGAGCGTCCGGCCGTCCGGAAGCGTAAAGCCCTCGATGTTCATGGA
>DAOPLW010000158.1:0-3869 GCA_035391945.1 Oscillospiraceae bacterium
AGACGAGGGAGGCGTTCGGGGCGGCGTCGATCATGTCGGCGTTGTAGCCCACCTGGAAGACGCCGTTGGCCTCGGCGGTGGTAGCGGGAGCAGTGGTGTCGGAGTGCTGGCTGATGACGCCGGCGCCGCCGTCAATGAGGGCCTGGGCGGCCTGGGCCTCCAGGGTCGCGTCGCTCCACTCACCGGTGTAGATGACATCCATCGTCACATCGGGATAAACGCTCTTGGCGCCGAGATAGAACGCGGTGTAGCCGGAAATGACCTCGGCGAAGGTCTTGGCTCCGACATAGCCAAGCTTGGGATTGCCGATCTCCTTGGCCTTGAGGCCCGCGACGATGCCGGCAAGATAGCGGGCTTCGTAGATGGAGGCGAAATAGTTGTGGGTGTTCGCCAGGTCGTCGGTGGCGCTGACGTAGCCGGTGGCGTGGCAGAACTGCACGTCGGGATACTCGGCGGCCACCTCGACCATGTAGTTCTCATGGCCGAAGCTGTTGGCGAAGATAATGTTGCAGCCGGCCTCGACGAGCTCGCGGATGGCGGTCTCGCACTCGGCGCCCTCGGGGACGTTGTTCTTGTAGATGATCTGGTCGTCCGTGACGCCCAGGGCCGCCTGCATCTCCTGCATGCCGACCACGTGGTTGTAGTTATACCCCATGTCGCTGGGATCGCCGACGAGAATCATGCCGATCTTCAGAGGCGTCGCCGAGGGCTCCTCGGATGCGGGCGCCTGGCTCGCGGGGGTCTCGGTCTTGGTGCAGCCGACCATGGCGAGCGCCATGCATACGGCCAGCAGAAGCGAGAGCACTTTCTTCATCTGTGTTTTTCCTCCTTAAAATTAATCCTAAATCCATCCATTTATCATAAGCGGCTCCGCCGCCTACTCAACAGAAACGGACGCCCTCCGCCTCGCTCATCGAGGCGACCTTCGCGAGCGACTCTACGCGCAGGCCCGTTTTCCGCACGCGCTCGCCGCCGCCCTGGAACGTCTTTTCGATCACGATGCCTGCGCCCACCGCCGTCGCCCCGGCCCGGTCCACCAGATCCAGAAGGCCCATGAGGGCGTTCCCCTCCGCGAGAAAGTCGTCGATGATGAGCACGCGGTCCTCCGGACATAGAAATTCCCGGGAGACGACGACATCATTCACGCAGCCGTGGGTGAAGGAGGCAACCTTGCAGGCGTAGACTTCCGAGGAGATGTTCTTCGTCCTGCATTTTTTTGCCGAGACCACCGGTACATGAAAAAACTGCGCCGTGATGCACGCAATCCCGATACCCGATGCTTCAATGGTAAGGATTTTCGTCACGCCGCAGTCGGCAAAAAGCCTGTAAAATTCCCTTCCGAGTTCACAGAAGAGCGCCACGTCCATCTGATGGTTGAGAAAGCCGTCCACCTTCAGAACGCCTCCGGCAAGAACCCTGCCGTCCCGGGCAATGCGTTCTTCCAGAAGCTGCATGGCGTCCCATCTCCCGTCTTTTCGTTTTCTTTACAAAAAATACATCAATATTATACCGAAAAGCCCCCTTTCTTTCAACAGCAAAAAATGGACTAAAACCCCGTTTCCCTTTCGCCGCTTTTTCGTCATTTCCGACAACCGGCGCACGCCCCTTGCGCACAGCCCCCGCATCTGCTACAATAGCAGCGTAAATTCCCCATGCGCGGGGAAACTTCAGGGAGGGCCGCCGCATGAAGAGCAGGTTCCGGACATTTCTTCTCCTCAATCTCGGCACCGCGATGAGCGCCCTGGGCGTCTACTTTTTCAAAATGCCGAACCATTTCTCCACGGGCGGCGTCACGGGCGTGGGCATCATCCTCGGCGCGCTTTTCCCCGGCGTCTCCACGGGAACCTATATCCTTTTCATCAACCTTTTCATGCTCGCTCTCGGCGCCGTTTTCGTCAGCCGCAGCTTCGGACTCAGGACCGTCTACTGCAGCGTGCTCTTCTCCTTTCTCATCCGCGCGCTGGAATGGCTCTTCCCTATGACCGGAACGCTCACCGACGACCGGATGCTCGAGCTCTTTTTCGCGGTCCTCATCCCCGCCGTGGGCTCCGCAATCCTCTTCAATCTGGAGGCCTCCACCGGCGGCACGGACATCGTCGCGATGATTCTGCGCCGCTACACGAACCTGGACATCGGCAAGGCGCTGCTCCTGTCCGACTCCCTCATCGTCTTCGGCGCGCTTCTCACCTTCGGCATCAAGACGGGGCTCTTCTGTATTCTGGGGCTGCTGCTCAAGGCTATGCTCGTAGACAACGTCATCGAGAGCCTCAACCTGCGCAAGAGCTTCATGGTCATCACCACCCACCCGCACGAAATCTGCAACTACATCACTCATAATCTGCACCGCGGCGCGACGGTCTGGAACGCCAAGGGCGCCTTTACCGACGAGGACCGCTATATCATCCTCACCGCGCTCTCCCGCAGTCAGGCCGTCTCGCTGCGCCGTTTCGTCAAGGGGGAGGACGCCCACGCGTTCCTCCTCATCAGCAACAGCAGCGAAATTTTCGGCAAGGGCTTCATGCGGGTCTAGCGCGCCGCGCTCCGGCACGCTTTCCCGGGGCCTATCCCCGAGCGGGGCAGGCGCCCGGCGAAACGCCGCGCAGTCAATTTCCGCAGACGACACGCAAAACGGTCATGCCTCCCACGACCGCTTCGCGCCTGAGAATATCATAAATGAAAGGCATGGTCTTTTTTATGCGGGACGGTTTTATCAAGGTCGCCGCCGGCACGCCGCGCATCCGCGTGGCCGACTGCCGCTACAACGCCGAGCAGGTCTTCACCCTCATGCGTCAGGCGGACGCGGCGGGCGTGCGGCTTCTGGTGCTTCCGGAGCTGTGCCTGACGGGGTACACCTGCAACGATCTGTTCTTCCAGCCAACGCTGCTGCAGGGCGCGCTGGAGGCGCTTTCGACCGTTCTGGAGGCCACGCGCCACCTCTCCCTTCTCACCGTCCTCGGGATGCCCGTCCGCCACGGGAACAGCACGTACAACTGCGCCGTCGTCATCCAGCGCGGCGAGGTGCTCGGCGTCGTGCCGAAAACGAACCTGCCCAATTACGCCGAGTTCCAGGAGCGCCGCTTCTTCACCCCCGGCGGATTTGAGCATGTGGCGACGGCCTATCTCGGCGACGGTCTTCTCGCGCCTTTCGGGACGCATCTGCTCTTCTCCTGCCGCCAGGTCCCCCATTTTATCCTGGGGATCGAAATCTGCGAGGACCTCTGGGTGCCGGAGGCGCCCTCCGTGGGGCTCTGCGCGGCGGGCGCGACGGTCATCGCCAATCTCTCCGCGAGCGATGAGACCATCGGCAAGCGCGCATACCGGCGCAGCCTCGTGACCGGCCAGAGCGCCCGCCTCGTCTGCGGCTACATCTACGCGGACGCCGGCGAGGGCGAGTCCACGACCGACATGGTCTTTGCCGGCCACAATCTCATCGCAGAAAACGGCGCGCTCCTGGCCGAGCGGCGCTTTGCAACGGGCCTGACCGTTTCGGAAATCGACGCGGACCGTCTCGCCGGCGAGCGAAGGCGCATGTGCCTCTATCAGACCGCGCCGACGGGGTATGTCTCCGTCTCCTTCGACCTGCCCCTGGAGGAGACGGCGCTCACGCGGCCCGTCTCGCCCTCCCCGTTCGTGCCCGAGGACCGCTACGACCGCGCCGCGCGCTGCGAGGAGATCCTGCTCATCGCCTCGCTGGGGCTCAAGAAGCGCCTGGAGCACACGGACGCGAAGACGGCCGTCATCGGCCTTTCCGGCGGCCTGGACTCGACACTCGCGATGCTCATCACGACCATTGCCATGAAGATGCTTGACCGTCCTTCCTCGGACATCATCGCCGTGACGATGCCCTGCTTCGGCACCACGGACCGCAC
>DAOPLW010000159.1:0-3838 GCA_035391945.1 Oscillospiraceae bacterium
CATGCTCATGACCCGGGGGCTCACCGAGATCGCCAGGCTCGGCGTGGCGCTCGGCGGCAGGGAGCGCACCTTCGCGGGCCTTGCCGGCGTGGGCGACCTCATCGTCACCTGTACCTCCATGCACTCGCGCAACCGCCGGGCCGGTATCCTCATCGGCCAGGGTGTCGCGCCGGAGGAAGCGGTGCGGCAGATCGGCGCGACGGTCGAGGGCTACTACGCCGTCGTGAGCGCGCGCCAGCTCGCCGGGCGGACCGGCGTGGAGATGCCGATCTCCGAGGCGGCCTATCAGGTGCTCTACTGCGGCAAGGACGTAAAGAGCGTCCTGCCCGAGCTTCTCACCCGCGCCAGAAAGCACGAGATCGAGGACAGCTGGATGTGAAATAACGCGCGCCGCCCCGGGGCGGCGCGGTGCGCGCAGGAATTTACACGGAACAAAGGGGCCGCCGGGAGAAGCGAAATCTCCCGGCGGCCCCTTTGTTTTCTTTCCTCAAAAAGCCGGTATAAAAAAGGGAGGGCCGGAATAAAGCGGAAGGGGGACAGATTGTCCGAAGGAGAAAATCGAAGCGCAGGGCGGGTCTGGGCCGAAAATTTGCTCCGTCGCGCCGTTTCGCGGCGATTCGACCGCTTTCGGGAGGTATCATGAAAATACGTTGGGGAAGCGTGGCGTTTTTTAAGCGGCTTTTTCTGGGGATGCTCCTCCTCGCCGTCGTCGTGCCGAGCGTCCTGTCCGTCGCATTCGGCGTCGGCTGCGCGCGCCTCCGCCGGGAAGCGGAGACGCTGAAAACCGAAAACGGGACGCTTTCCGGGCGGCTGGAGGAGGCGCTCTCGGAAGCGCGCGGCGCGGAGAGCGCGATGGAGCGCGCCGATGCGCAGCTGAAAGAGCTTCTGGAGGAGCGCGCGCAGGCCGATGCCGCACGGGCGCGGGAGGGCGGCATCGATTACCAGACGCTCTATCCGGACCTCTACTGCGATGCCGAGCAGGGCGAGGAGGAGCCGGAGAACACGGTTTTTCTCACGTTCGACGACGGCCCGTCCGAACGCACGGCGGAGATTTTGGACATTCTGAAGCGCTACGGCGTCAAGGCCACCTTTTTCATCATCGGGAAAAACGCGGATACAGAACGCGGGCGGGAGCTCCTCCGCCGCATCGTGGACGAGGGGCATACGCTGGGGATCCATACCTATACGCACGTCTACCGCGAGATCTATGCCTCCGTGGACGCGTACCTGGAGGATTTTAACCGGACATACGAACTGATTTACGAGGCCACGGGAACGAAGCCGACGGTGTTCCGCTTCCCGGGCGGCAGCATCAATTCCTACAACCGCGGGACCTACGAGGAGATCATCGCCGAGATGCTGCGCCGCGGCTTTACGTTCTATGACTGGAACGTGGACGCCGGGGACGCCGCGCCGGGCGGCGGGGACGTGTACGACGCGGTCGTCTCGGGGTGCCGGCGGCAGAGCCGTCCGGTGGTGCTGATGCACGATGCGGCAGGGAAGAAGGATACCGTCGGGGCGCTGGAACGCGTGATCGAGACGCTGCTGGAAGACGGGTACGGGTTCGGCCGGCTCACGCCGCTTATCAGGCCCGTGTCCTTCAGTTATAAATCATAAGGAGGCTGTTGCTGTGGGGACCAGGGAAAATATGAAACAGGCCGTGCGGGAACTCATCGGGATGGTCGCGGTGGAGGAGAAGGAAACGCCGGAAGCGGCGCCGCAGGAGGATGAATGCGCGCAGGCGGTCATCCGTACGGTCGAGGAGATCCTCGGCGAGGGACGCGCGGGCGCCGGGGAGGCGCAGGCGGAGGAAGAAGCGGAAAATAAGACGACGGATCCGGGAAGGGAGAAAGCGGAGGAAATAACGCAGCCGGCCCATCCGGAAGCGGAAGGCCTTCCGCCGGAGGCGGAGGGGACCGTCGTTGCCAGCGGCATCACGATTCTGGGGGACGTCCGGTCCGAAGGCGATATCGACTTCCGGGGCGTGCTCAAGGGGAACCTCGCTGCCGAAGGGGACGTCGTTCTCTCCGGCGGCGTCCTCGGGGAGGTCTCCGGCCGGAACGTGACGATACGCTGCGGCGTGGTGCAGGGCAACGTCTCCGCCGCGGGCGCGGTCGCCGTGGAGGAGGGGGCCGTCGTCATCGGCAACGTCACGGCGGACGCGGCGACCATAAGCGGAAGACAGAAGGGCGACGTCCGGGTGGAAAGGCTGCTCAGGCTCCGGGAGAAAGCCGTCCTGGTGGGCGACGTGACGGCGCTCTCGATCTCCGTGGAGGAGGGCGCGAGGGTACAGCTCGGCGCCGTCGTCAGCGGGGGCGGGGATGATTTTCCGGAGTTTGCGGAGCTGGAAATCTGAACGCGGAACATACAAAAGCAGGCAGGATTCGGAGGTGTGAATCTTGCCTGCGTCTTTGTCCTGTGGTATAATCCCAATAGAGTAAGCACAGTGTCGGACGGACGTTCTTTTGCCCGCGAACGGAGGACGGCCGCGGGACCTGAAGCCGGAACCCGAACCCAAAACGGTATGTCGGTACGGAGGAGATCGCCATGGAATCCATCCGCGAAGTGTATAAGATCGGCCGAGGGCCGTCCAGTTCCCATGCCATGGGACCCTCGGCGGCCGCGCGGCTTTTCCGTTCCGAGACGCCGGAGGCCGACGCCTACAGGGTCGTTCTCTACGGTTCCCTCGCCAAGACGGGGAAAGGGCACCGGACGGACGAAGCCGTCCGGGAGGCGCTTTTGCCCGTCCCGGTGGAGATCGTCTTCCAGATGGAGACGGACGAGCCGCTGCCCCATCCGAATACGATGCGGTTTTTCGCCTACCGGGACGGCAGGGAGATCGCTTCCATCCGCGTCATGAGCACGGGGGGCGGCACCATCGAGATCGAGGGAAGGCCCCTCCCGGAGCGCAGGGACGTCTATCCGGAAAACAGCTTCCGTGAGATCGCGGCCTTCTGCGAAGCGAGGGGCCTTCGCATCAGCGACTACGTCGCGCTGCGCGAGGGGCCGGAGATCTGGGACTTTCTGGAGACCGTCTGGAGCGCGATGCAGCAGAGCATCACCGACGGGCTCGGTACATCTGGCATTTTGCAGGGCGGCCTCGGCGTGGAGCGTAAAGCGCGTTTTCTTTTTAATCAGCGGCACATCGACGAGAGCCCCGAGACGCGCGAGGGCCGCATCGTCTGCGCCTACGCGTTCGCCGCCGCGGAAGAGAACGCCGACTGCGGCACAATCGTCACGGCGCCGACCTGCGGGTCCTGCGCGGTGGTGCCGGCGGTGCTGCGCTACATGCAGGAGAAGCGCGGCTTTTCGGACGAGGAGATCCTGCGCGCCCTGGCCGTGGCGGGGATCATCGGGGACCTCGTGCGCACGAACGCCTCGGTGAGCGGCGCGGAGTGCGGCTGCCAGGCGGAGATCGGAACGGCCTGCGCCATGGCCGCCGCGGCCCTGTGCGAACTTTTCGGCATGCGCATCGGTCAGATCGAATACGCCGCCGAGATGGCCATCGAGCACCACCTGGGGCTCACCTGCGACCCCATCGGCGGGCTCGTGCAGATCCCCTGCATCGAGCGCAACGCCGTGGCCGCCATGCGTGCGATCAACGCCTTAAACCTCGCCAATTTCCTCGCGGACACGCGTAAGATCTCGTTCGACATGGTCGTTGAGACCATGTACCACACCGGAAAAGACCTTCTCTGCCAGTACCGCGAGACCGCCGAGGGGGGCCTGGCGAAATCCTACCGATAACCTCGTCAAAAACCGTCCGTCCTGCCAGGTCCCGGCGTGTCCGGCAACATTCTTTCGCGCAGCGAAAGAAAATTCCATCTGTCCGGAGGCA
>DAOPLW010000160.1:0-3831 GCA_035391945.1 Oscillospiraceae bacterium
ATCATTGCACTGGACCAGGGAACGACCAGTTCCCGGGCCATCGTCTTCGACCGCGCGGGGCGCGTCGTCTCCATGGCGCAGGTGCCGTTCCGGCAGATCTATCCGCAGCCCGGCTGGGTCGAACACGACCCCATGGACATTCTCTCCTCGCAGCTTCGCGCGCTGGAGGACGCTTTCGCGCGGAGCGGCCTTTCCACCCGTGAGATCGCAGGCATCGGCGTTACCAATCAGCGCGAGACGGCCATCGTCTGGGAGAGGGACACCGGCAAACCGGTCTACAACGCCATCGTCTGGCAGTGCCGCCGCACGGCCTCGATCTGCGACGCGCTCACGGGCGAGGGCCTGGGCAGCTATGTGCGCGACAAGACAGGGCTTCTCATCGACGCCTATTTTTCCGGCACAAAATTCAAATGGATCCTCGACAACGTCCCCGGCGCGCGGCGGCAGGCGGAGCGGGGAGAGCTTCTCTGCGGTACGGTGGACTCCTGGCTCATCTGGAATCTCACCGGTGGGAAGAGCCACGTGACCGATTACTCCAACGCCAGCCGCACGATGCTCTTTGACATTGAAAAGCTGACGTGGGACTCTCTTCTCTGCGCCCGTCTGGGCGTTCCCATGGCGATGCTCCCGGAGCCGGTCCCAAACAGCATGGAGTACGGTCGCATCCGGAAGGGGCTCCCGATGGCGGAGGAGCTCGCGGGGGTCCCCATCTGCGGCGCGGCCGGCGACCAGCAGGCCTCGCTCTTCGGCCAGGCGTGCTTCTCGCCCGGGCAGGCGAAAAATACATACGGCACCGGCTGTTTCACGCTCATGAACGTAGGGCGCGAGGCCGTCCGCTCGGGGAGCGGGCTTCTCACCTCGGTCGCCTGGCAGCTCGGCGGAAAGACCACTTACGCGCTGGAGGGCAGCGTTTTTAACGCGGGCTCCTCCATCCAGTGGCTGCGCGACGAATTGGGGCTCATCGGGACCGCGCACGAGTGCGACGTTCTCGCCGAGAGCGTGGAGGACAACGGCGGGGTCTATTTCGTCTCGGCCTTTACGGGACTCGGCGCGCCGTATTGGGACATGTACGCCCGCGGGGCGCTCCTGGGCCTCACGCGCGGCAGCACGAAGGCCCATATCGCCCGCGCGGCGCTCGAGGGCATCGCGTACCGCGTGACGGACCTCATGAACACCATGCGCAGGGACACCGGCAGAGCCATCACACAGCTGCGCGTGGACGGCGGCGCCTGCGTGAGCGACGTTCTCATGCAGTTCCAGGCGGACATCCTGCGCATTGAGGTCGACCGTCCGCGCGTCGTGGAGACGACGGCCCTGGGCGCGGCATATCTCGCGGGCCTTGCGGCGGGGGTCTGGAACGACCTGGCCGAAGTGGCGCGCAACCGGAGCAGCGAGCGGATCTTTTCACCGGGCATGGAGGCCGAGAAGGCCGCCGGCTACTACCGGAAATGGAAAAAGGCCGTGTCCCGCGTGCGGGACTGGCAGTCGGAGGAACGGGAAGAGAGAATCTGAACGCCTTCGAACCTGAAAATAGGAACGCACGCATTTTGCCCGCCCGCAAAGCGGACTGCCGCAAAACAGGCGCAGGACGGCCATTCCTCATCATGACCGTTTTGTGCCCGGCGTGCAGCGGAAAGGAATGGTCATCATCATGACCGCGACGGAGCGCTTTTTAGATTATGTAACATTTGACACACAGTCCGACCCGATGAGCAAAACACACCCGAGCAGCGAAAAACAGAAGAAGCTGGGCGCGCACATCGCCGACGAGTGGCGCGAGATCGGGCTTTCGGACGTTTTCCAGGACGAGTACGGCTGCGTCTACGGGGCTCTTCCCGCCACAGAGGGGATGGAGGGGGCGAAGGTCACGGGCCTCATCGCGCACATGGACACCTCGCCCGACATGCCGGGAGAAAACGTGAAAGCGCATGTCGTGCGCTACGGGGGAGGCGACATCGTCCTCAACGAAGAGAAGGGCGTCGTCATGCGCGCGGCGGAGTTTTCCCATCTGGAGCGGTACAGGGGACAGGAGCTTATCGTGACGGACGGCACGACGCTCCTCGGCGCGGACGACAAGGCGGGCGCGGCGGAAATCACCGCGGCGCTCGCGCGTATCGCGGGGAATCCGTCCCTCCGGCACGCGCGTATCCCCGTCTGCCTTACGACCGACGAGGAGATCGGCCAGGGGGCCGACTTCTTCGATCAGAAACGCTTCGCGGCGGACTGGGCCTACACCGTGGACGGCGGCGCGCTCGGGGAGATCGAGTACGAGAATTTCAACGCCGCCTCCGCGCGCGTGACGGTACACGGCGTCAACATCCACCCGGGCGAGGCGAAGAACAAGATGAAGAACGCCGCGCGCCTTGCCGTGGAGCTGGTGAACCTCCTGCCCCCGGCGGAGACCCCGGAACACACGGAGGGGTACGAGGGCTTCTATCATCTCTCGGAGATGATCGGAAGCGAGGAAAAGGCGGTTTTGGGCTTTATCATCCGGGACCACGACCTGGAAAAATTCGAGGCCCGGAAAAAGGTTATGGAACGCGCCGTGGCCTATCTCAACGACAAATACGGCGCGGGGTCCTTCACGCTGGAGATGAGGGACACCTACTATAATATGAGAGAAAAAATCCTGCCGCACATGCACCTGATTGCCCGGGCCAAGGAGGCCATGCGCAAGGCCGGCGTCGAGCCTATCTGCGTCCCCATCCGCGGCGGCACGGACGGCGCGCGCCTCTCCTGGGAGGGGCTGCCGTGCCCGAACCTCTCCACCGGCGGACACAACTTCCATGGGCGCTTCGAATACATTCCCGTACAGTCGCTCGAGCGGATGACCGACGTTCTCGTGCACCTGGTCTCGGAGGGTTGACAAACCCGTTCGGTTTGGCTTAGAATAACTTATTGTTCGGCGGAGCGGCATGCGTCCGCCGGGCCCAATTTCGGAAAAGCACATAGAACGTCGCCCTCGGGCGGCGCGAGGCGGTACCCGGAGATATCGGACCCCGGGGCGGGCGGAACGGCGCCCGGGAAGTGGAAACATGAGCGAAAAACAGCGCGGCGCCCTGTGCATGATGGCCGCAGGGCTTCTTTTCAGCATCGGCGGACTCTTCATCAAGCTGATCCCCTGGTCACCGCTGGCCGTCAACGGTGCCCGCGCCATGATCGCGATGTGGATCACCCTCCTTTTTATGCGCGCAACGAAGCACAGGCTGGTGGTAAACCCCTCCGTGCTTCTGGGCGGCGCGGCGCTGGTTGCGACGAACATCCTGTTTGTCGCCGCCAACAAGCTCACGACGGCGGCCAACACCATCGTGCTGCAGTTTTCCGCGCCGATCTTCCTCATCTTCATCATGTGGATCTTTTTCCACGAGAAGCCGGACCGGCTGGACGTCGTGACCTGCGCGGTGGTGCTCTGCGGCATCGTCTGCTTCTTTGTGGACAGCCTTTCCGCCGGCGGGACGCTCGGCAACATTCTTGCCCTGTGCGCCGGATTTACGTTTTCCGGCGTCTTTCTGGTCGGGACGTTTCCCGGGAGCGATTCTCTCTCCGCTGTCTTTTTCGGGCAGCTCGCGGGCGCAGTCACGGGCCTGCCGTGGCTTTTGCAGGAGGCGGACTTTTCCGCGCCCGTTCTTATCGACGTTTTTGTCCTCGGCATCTTTCAGCTCGGCCTGGCCTACGTCTTTTTTGCCGTGGGGCTGCGCACCACGCCGCCGGTCGTGGCGTGCCTGCTCACCGGCGTGGAGCCGGTCTGCAACCCCATCTGGGTGGCGCTGTTTTACGGCGAGACCATTACGCCCCTCTCGCTGACGGGGGCCGTGGTGGTCATCGGATCCA
>DAOPLW010000161.1:0-3820 GCA_035391945.1 Oscillospiraceae bacterium
ACTGGTCACCAGCATCGAAGGCCAGCTCTCCAACATCTCCAAAACGGTCGTGAGCTGGACGGCCAACAAGGCCGTCGGCATCCCCTCCGCGCTCATCGGTATTGTCGTCACCATTGTCGCCACATTTTTTATGACCTCGTCCTACGAGCAGATCAAGGTGTTTACCAAGCGGCAGATCCCGGACCGCTACCTGGAGCTGGCGGAGGAGACCTGGTCGACCTTCGGGCATACGCTCACCCGGATGCTGCAGAGCTATCTCCTCATCATGTTCATCACCTTTGTGGAGCTGGCGCTCGGCCTCACCATCCTGCGGGTCAACTATTCGGTGGTCATCGCGGCGTTCGTCGCGCTGGTGGACATCCTGCCGGTGCTGGGGACCGGCACGGTGCTCATCCCGTGGGGCGTGGCGGCCTGCATCATGGGGAATCTGCGCCTGGGGATCGGCATTCTGCTGCTCTATCTCGTTATTACGGTCGTGCGAAGCATCCTGGAACCGCGCATCATCGGTCAGCGGATCGGACTTCACCCGCTGGTGACGCTCATCGCGATGTATCTGGGCCTCAAGCTGCTGGGAATCGCGGGCATGTTCCTCTTCCCGCTCGTTCTGATTTTGGTCAAAAACGCCCAGGAGATCGGGATGTTCCGCATCTGGAAAGAATAAAAATCTGCCGCAAGGGGGACGGCCGTCCCCCATTAAAAATTCCCCTCCCTGGAGGGGAATTTTTGCATGACGGGCACGCTCTCCCGTCTGACAAAGAATGTGCGTTCGGGAGGCCCTCCCGGGGGGGCATCTTTTCTTGCGCCGCCAAGAAAAGATGGAAAAAGAAGCGGCCCAAGGGAGCCCATTGGGAATCCCCCGTCGCCCGGAAGATGACGAAGAGAAAGTTGACCCGTAAGGAAGTGCGCCGTTCTCTCCCACCCACCGAAGGCCCGCCGCACGGCGCCTGAAGCGGGCGTTTCCGAAGTCCGGAGGGCAGGAGCCCCGGCCCGTCAAAAAAGCCTCGTGGAGTTTTGCCGCCGCAGGCAGTAAAATAAAATATAATCGTCCGCCGGCGGACATGCGCCGCCGCAGGACGCCTTTGGCCGCGGACGCGTGTCCGCGGCCACTTTCGCCGTGCGAGAGCGCAGGGGAGCTATCAAAGTCGGGCAAAGCCCGGCTCTGTATGTAAGGGGGCAGAGCCCCCTTTACAACCATTCAGATAACCAGCGTGCCGCTCTGGTCCTCCAGGAGCAGGAGGATCTTCTGCTCGGCGCCCGTTTCGGCGTTGACGTAGACGAGGATGTGCCGCCCGTCGTCGCTCCGGCACTTGAACTCATGGCAGAAGACTTCGTATTCCCCTTCCGTGGGAATAACGCAGAGCTTGTGGGAGAGGACCTCCAGCCGCGCGTCGAGAACCGCGCGCGCCTCCTCCTCGGAGACGGCCAGCGCGGAAAAGTCCCGCGCGGTGTGGCAGGCGAGATAGCCGGAGGCGTCGAAGTTCAGGACCGTCCCGTCCTCCATGGAGACGGCGATTTTGATAAGGTCGGGATAACACAGAACGTCGTCCTGAACGGACAGGAAATTGATCGTGAGCGTCGCGTCGGAGATGGTGTAATAGCTCGCCTGCATGTCCGGGATGCCCCGCGCGGCGAGAAAGTCCGTCGCTTTTTCCACGCATGCCTCCGGGGAGAGCGCCGCGGCTTCGGGCGTATAATCGGTGAAAAAGATCGAGACGAAGCCGCCCGCGCGCGTCACGGACACATAGAGGTCGCCCAGGCGTGTGTCGGCGGAGAAGCCGTAGGCGGGGATCGTGCCCTCCGATTCGTTTACAAGCGAGAGCGCGCTCTCGTCCGCCTCAAGGAAGGCGGCCGCCGCGCTACGCGCCTCCGCCTCGCTCACCTCGCCTTGGCCTTCGAGCATTTTGGGCGTCTGCCGGGCGATGTGGGAGGAGAACGGCCCGTCGTAAATGAGCGTGGGAAATTCCGGGAACTCGCCCTCCGCGCGCAGGAGGCCCGTACTTTCGTTTTCCGCCATCGCATCGTCGGCGGAGAGAAGCGCCTCGAGCGTCACTTCGCCCCGGTCCATGCGCGTCTGGATGTCGAGAAGCGAGTCCTTGAGCGGGGTCGACTGCGCGGCGAGCGCAGTCAGGTTCTCACGCGCGCTCGCGTCGTATCCGCCGGCGGCGGCCAGGCGGGCGAGGGCGGCGGCGTAATCCCCGGTCCTGGCGAGAAAGGCGCTGATGTTCTCGAGGTTCGCGGCAAAGGGCAGCTCCCCGAGCGCCGTCTGCGCGGCGGAGGCGTTTTCCAGGAGCTCCGTGCAAAGGCTCCCCGCCAGGGCGCCCGTCGTGGCATAGGAGCTCTTGGCAAGCGAAGCGTCCAGTTCCGAAACGGCCGTGCACAGGGAGAAAAACGCGCGCTGGTAGGCGTATCCGAGTTCCCGCTCGGCCGCCTCGGCGCGCAGCGCCTCCATCCGCCAGAAGCCCAGGAGCACGGCGAGGGCGGCTGCCGCAAACGTGATGATCCGGACGGTCCTGCGCATAAAAAAACACGCTCCCTTCCGCCGGTAGCTTGACGGAAAGGAGCGCATTTTATGCGCGGGCCCGCCGAAGGAACCCGCCGGGATACCGATGAAAACGTTGCCGTCCTCCGCCCGCATTTTATGCGCGGGCCCGCCGAGGAAGCCCGCGTCCGGGAGGGTTCGGAGAGAAAGAAACGGGGAAAGACGACCATGGTTGTCTTTCCCCGTTTGACGCAGTCGTTTTTGGCGGTTAAGAGAGCTTCTCGAGGCCGGTTCGGAGTCTTCCAATCGTTTCCTCCCGGCCGAGGATGACGCAGATCTCCACGGCGCCGCCCGGCGTCACGGCCTTGCCGGCCGCCGCGATGCGCACCGGCCAGAGGAGCACGCTGTTTTTAAGGCCCTGCGCTTCCACGAGAGAGAAGA
This sequence comes from Oscillospiraceae bacterium, assembly GCA_035391945.1. GTDB lineage: Bacteria > Bacillota > Clostridia > Oscillospirales > Oscillospiraceae > DAOPLW01. The sequence continues at coordinate 2,921 of DAOPLW010000161.1, forward strand.
GCGCCTCGTGCACAGTTTCCTCCGTCCACGCCGGAAGCGCCTCGAGAACAGACAGGACGTCCCGGAGCGCCGCGCGCGCGGTCTCTCGCGTGGACTTGGACTTCTTGTGGACGAAGAGCTCCGCGTCGTAATCGGGAAGCGCGTCGAAGAAATCGACCTTTTCGGGGATGTCGGTGAGCTTCTCCAGGCGCGGCTGCAGAAGCGGCGCGATGAGGCGCGCGTCGATGGCCGGATTTTTGACCGCCTGCCGGATGTATGGCTCGGCGACGGCGAAAAAGTCCTCCGGGGCGAGGGCGCGGAGGTAGACCGCGTTAAAATAATCGAGTTTCGCGATGTCGAAAATGGCGGGGGATTTGGAGATGCCCGCGATGTCGAAGACTTCCGCGAGCTCCCGGAGCGAATAAATCTCCCGCTCGCCGCCCGGGCTCCAGCCGAGGAGGGCGACGTAGTTGACCACGGCCTCGGAGAGGTAGCCGCGCGCGATGAGGTCCTCGTAGGAGGGGTCGCCGTGGCGCTTGGACATCTTGTTGTGCGCGTCGCGCATGACGCTCGCGCAGTGGATATAGAGGGGGATCTCCCAGCCGAAGCTCTCGTAGAGCAGGTTGTACTTGGGGGCGGAGGAGAGGTACTCCGAGCCGCGCACCACGTGCGTGATGCCCATGAGATGGTCGTCCACGACGTTGGCGAAGTTGTAGGTGGGAAGCCCGTCCGATTTGAGAAGCACCTGGTCGTCGAGCGTCTCGTTTTCCACCGTGATGTCCCCGTAGATGAGGTCGGAGAACGTGGTGGAACCGGTTTTCGGGATGCGCTGGCGGATGACGTAGGGTTCCCCTGCGGCGAGCTCTTGCGCGAACCTGACGCAGGAAGAGATCGCCCAAAAGCTCGCCGCAGGGGAACCCT
>DAOPLW010000162.1:0-3794 GCA_035391945.1 Oscillospiraceae bacterium
GGGAAATCTCCGGAAGCTGCGCGGCGTGCTTGGAGAGCGCCGAGAGCGCGATGTGGACGCCCGGGAAGATGGCGCAGCCCTCGTAAGCGCCCTGGCGGTTGATGAGGGAGATCGTGGTGCCCGTGCCCATGTCGATGACGATGATGGGCGTGGGGTACTTGGAGAGCGCCGCCACGGCGGAGGCGACGATATCCGCGCCGAGCTGGGTGTGGAGCTCCGTGCGGATATTGAGGCCCGTCTTGATGCCCGGTCCCACCTGCATGGGCGCCTTTCCGGTCAGGCGCGCAATGGCGGAGGCCATGGCCGGCGTCAAAGGCGGGACGACGCTCGCGATGATGGCGCCGGTGACCTCCTTCGCGTCGTGCCCGTAAAGGCGCAGCACGTCCATAAGCGCGATGGCGCATTGATCGCGCGTGAGGCTGCGGTTCGTCTCGATGGACGCGATGAAGAGGATCTTTCCCGCGTTGTCGAAGAGACCGATGGTGGTTGTGGAATTTCCGATGTCGATGGCCAGTATCATACGCATCTCGCCCCCTGTGCATTGATTGTAGCACAGGGGGCGAGGGGCCGCAAGCGGCAGTTTGTTCACAAAATGATGCAGATGAGTCCTCCGGAGCCCTCGTTGATGATCCGCTGGAGCGTCTCCTGAAGCTTCATGCGCGCGTCCGTCGGCATGCGTTTGAGCTTCGCGTTCAGGTCCTCCCCCACCAGCTCCTCGAACGTCTTGCCGAACATGTTGGAGGACCAGATCTTGTTCTTGTCGCCCTCAAACCCCTTGAGCAGGTATGACACCAGCTCCTCGGACTGCTTCTCGCTCCCCACGATGGGCGCGACCTCCGCCTCGATATTCGCGAGGATCATGTGGATGGACGGCGCGCTCGCCCGCAGGCGCACGCCGTAGCGTCCCCCCTGCTTCATGATCTCCGGCTCCTCGAGGGTGAGTTCTTCCGCCGACGGCACCACGATGCCGTAGCCCGTCTCGCGCACCTCCCGGAGCGCGACGGCCACCTTGTCGTAGTCCCGCTTCATCGACGCAAGGGAGGTCAAAAGCGACATGAGGTCGCCGTCGTCCTTCACGTCGAAGCCGCTGCGCTCGGTGACGGTGTTGTAGAAGAGGAGGCGCGGGAGCGTCAGCGTGGCCTGCGCCACGCCGGTGCCCGGGCTCACGGAGGAGATCTCGGCGCGCTCGACGGACTCCTGCATGCCCATGGCGTCCACCATGTGTTGCACGTCGCACAGGCGCACGACGCTCCCGGTCTCCTGGCGGATGACAGTATAGAGCGCGGTCTTGATGGGGTGCTCGAACGGGAGCGCGTCCACCCAGCTTGGGAGGAACAGATCGAGCTCCCTGAGCGGGAACTCATAGAGGACGCCCCGCAGGATGCGCGTGATGTCCGCCTCACTCAGCTCCAGACAGTTTGCCGCCACGCAGGTCACACCGTAACGCGCCTCCAGCTCCACGCGCAGGGTCTGGGCGCGGGGCGCTTCCGGATAGGCGGAGTTGAGGAGCACCAGGAAGGGCTTTCCCAGTTCCGTGAGCTCGCGCACCACGCGCTCCTCCGCCTCCACATAGTCCTCCCGGGCGATGTCCGTAATCGTACCGTCCGTCGTAAGGACGATGCCGATGGTGGAGTGCTCCGCAATCACTTTGCGTGTGCCGATCTCCGCCGCTTCGTTCATGGGGATGGCCTGCTCGAACCAGGGGGTGTGCACCATGCGCGGCCGGTCTCCCTCGAACTGTCCCGCGGCGCCGGGGATGAGATACCCCACGCAGTCGATCAGCCGCACCGAGAGGGCCGCGCCGCCCTCCATGGTCAGCTCCACCGCCTCCTCGGGCACGAATTTCGGTTCCGCCGTCATCACCGTGCGGCCGGAGCCGCTCTGGGGCAGCTCGTCACGGGCGCGGTCGCGGCGGTAGCCCGCCTCGATGTTCGGCAGCACCAGCGTCTCCATGAAGCGCTTGACAAAGGTGGACTTCCCCGTCCTCACGGGCCCCACCACACCGATGTATATGTCCCCGTTGGTGCGCAGGGCAATGTCCTCGTAAAGTCTGCTGTTTTCCACGCCCAATTCCCCCTTGCGGACTTGTTTTCTCTCTATGTCTATGGGGATAAGCCGTGGGTTAGAACAAAAAATAAGGACGCGCAGCGTCCGGGTTGGAACGCGCTTTCCCGGGGCGCCGGGCCGGGCGTGGCGCGGCTTGGATAATCCCCCGGCCCGCGCTGTGCGCGGGCGTTTGCGGCCCCGCGGCCGCAGACGGCGGCATCCTGCGGCGGACAGGCTCCGCCGCAAGACGGACCGCCTTTTTCTTCGCCGCCGCGGCGGTAAAACGCCGCCGGGCGCCTCCCGCGCCCGGCGGTTTACGGCAGAAAAAAGGGACGCGCCGCCTGGCGGCGCGTCCCTTCCCGTTTCAGCCGAGCTTTACCCGGTGAAAAACCTTTTTCCCTTTTTTCAGAAGGACGCCTTCCCCGGAAAACCGGTCTTTGTCAAAACCGTCCGTGATGGAACTCACCTTCGCGCCGTCCGCGGAGACGCCGCCCTGCTGCACCAGGCGCCGCGCCTCGCCCTTCGACGGAGCCAGGCCGCAGCAGACAAGCAGGTCGAGGATATTGACCGCCCCTTCTGTAAAGTCGCCGTCGCCCAGGAGCGTCGTCGGGGTGTTCTCGGAGGAGCCCCCGCCGCCGAAGAGGGCGCGCGCGGCCTCCTGCGCCTTGTGAGCTTCCTCTTCGCCATGGACGAGCTTGGTCAGTTCATACGCCAGGATCTCCTTGGCGCGGTTGAGGTCGCTTCCCTGCCACGCGGCCATCTTCTCGATCTCGGAGAGGGGCAGGAACGTCAGAAGGCGCAGGCAGCTCATGACGTCCGCGTCCTCGACGTTCCGCCAGTACTGGTAGAAGTCGTAGGGGCTGGTCTTCTCCGGGTCGAGCCACACCGCGCCGGACTGTGTCTTGCCCATTTTCTTGCCCTCGGAGGTGAGCAGCAGCGTCATCGTCATGCCGTAGGCGTCTTTTCCCAGCTTCCGGCGGATGAGCTCGGTCCCGCCCAGGATGTTCGACCACTGGTCGTCTCCGCCGCACTGCATGACGCAGCCATACTCCTTGAAAAGGTGGTAAAAGTCGTAACTCTGCATGATCATATAGTTGAATTCGAGGAAGGAGAGGCCCTTCTCCATGCGCTGCTTGTAACACTCGGCGCGCAGCATGTTGTTCACCGAGAAGTGCGCGCCCACGTCGCGCAGCAGCTCGACGTAGTTGAGGCTTAAAAGCCAGTCGGCGTTGTTGACCATGAGCGCTTTCCCATCAGAAAAATCCAGAAAGCGGCTCATCTGCTGTTTGAAGCACGCGCAGTTGTGCGCGATGGTCTCCTCCGTCATCATCTGGCGCATATCGTTGCGCCCGGAGGGATCGCCGACCATGGTCGTGCCGCCGCCGATGAGCGCGATGGGGCGGTTGCCGGCCATCTGGAGCCGCTTCATGAGGCAGAGCGCCATGAAATGGCCCACGTGCAGGCTGTCCGCCGTGGCGTCGAAGCCGATATAGAAGGTCGCCTTGCCGGCGTCGACAAGGGAGCGGACCTCCGCCTCGTCCGTCACCTGCGCGACTAAGCCGCGCGCCTTAAGCTCATCAAAAACTGTCATGTGCGGTTCCTCCCGTTTCGGCGGAGAGCCCCTCCGCCGCTTTTTTCTGTTTCAGGATCTGATAGACGATAATGGATCCGATGACCACCACGGCCCCCGTCAACGAGAGGGGCGTAATGGTCTCGCCGTAAAACAGCGCCACCCAGATGGGGTTGCA
>DAOPLW010000163.1:0-3768 GCA_035391945.1 Oscillospiraceae bacterium
GACGAGCACAACCTTGACCCCCGCGTCCCGCAGCACGCGGCAGGCCTGCGTGCCCGCGTAGTCAAACTCCGCCGCCTGGCCGATGACGATGGGCCCCGAGCCGATGACGAGAACTTTCTTGATGCTGTTATCTCTGGGCATGGCGCTGCGCCTCCATCATGGCCAAAAATTCGTCGAACAGGAATTCCGCGTCGTGCGGCCCGGCGCAGGCCTCCGGATGGAACTGCACCGAAAAGGCCGTGAGGCCCGGGTATTCCATCCCCTCGCAGGTGCCGTCGCTGACGTTCTCGAAGCTCATACGGCCCGCCTCTTCCGGCACGCTCTCGGGCACCACCGCGTAGCCGTGATTCTGGCTCGTGATGAAAAGCCTCCCGTCCCCCAGGCGCCGGACGGGCTGGTTCCCGCCGCGGTGTCCGTACTTGAGCTTTTCCGTGCGCCCGCCGGCGGCCATCGCGAGGAGCTGGTGGCCCAGGCAGATGCCGAAGATGGGAAGTTTCCCGAGAAGCTCTCTGAGCACCGCGACGCACCCCGTGTTTTCCGCCGGGTCGCCGGGACCGTTGGAGAGCATGAGGCCGTCCAGCCCAAGCGAGAGAATCTCCGCCGCCGTGGCGTCGTACGGCAGCACCGTCACCGCGCAGCCGCGCTTCTGCAGGTTTTTCACAATGTGCCCTTTCGTACCGTAATCCAGAAGCGCGACACGGTAGCGCTCCTCCCCCTCCGCGGGGAAGATCCTCGTACCGGCTTCGGAGACGGCGGCCACCGCGTCCACGACGCGATAGCTGCGCAGCGCCTCAAAATTCACTTTGGACAGGTCGTCCGTGATGTAGGCGTTCATGACGCCCTGCTCCCGGATGCGCTTGGTGATCTCCCGCGTGTCCACGCCCGAAAGGCCCGGGACGCCCTGCGCGCGCAGGTACGCGTCCACGTCCCCCTGCGCGCGGAAATTCGACGGCTCCCTGCACCACTCGCGCACGACGTAGCCGCGCAGGACGGTGCGCCCGCTCTCCCGGTCCTCCGGGATAAACCCGTAGTTCCCGATGAGGGGGAACGTCTGCAGGACGATCTGCCCGTAATAGCTCGGGTCCGTCATCGTCTCGATGTAGCCCACCATGCCGGTGGCAAAGACCAGTTCGCCCAGCGTCTCCCCGTCCGCGCCGAAGCGCTCGCCCTCGAAGACGCCTCCGTCCTCCAAAACCAAGTATCCTTTTTTGTTCATGCTTTCCGCCCCAAAAGTTTCACCAGCACGGCTTTCTGCGCGTGCAGTCTGTTTTCCGCCTCTTCAAAAATCTCGTCCGCGTGCTTCTCAAACGTCTCGGCGGTGATCTCCTCTCCGCGGTGGGCGGGCAGGCAGTGGAGCACGATGGCGTCCGGCTTCGCGTGCGCCATGAGCGCCTCGTTTACCTGGTAGACGTCCCGGAACGCCGCCGCGCGCTTGGCGCTTTCGGCCTCCTGACCCATCGAAGCCCAGACGTCGGTGTAGACCACGTCCGCGTCCGCCGCGGCCTCCTCGGGCGAGGTCGTGCGCAGATAGCGCCCGTGCTCCTTCGCCCAGGCCTCAATCTCCGCGTCCGGCGCGTAGGCGTCCGGGCACGCGATCGCGAACGACATGTCCGTGCGCACGGCGGCGACGATGAGGGAGTTGGCCATGTTGTTGCCGTCCCCGACAAAGCACAGTTTGAGCCCTTTGAAGCTCTTTTTATACTCGCGGACGGTCATGAGGTCCGCGAGCGCCTGGCAGGGGTGCGCATAGTCGGTCAGGCCGTTGATGATCGGGATGGAACCGTACTTTGCCAGGTCCTCCACATCCTTCTGCGCGAAAGTGCGGATCATGATGCCGTCGAGGTAGCGCGAGAGGACGCGCGCGGTGTCGCAGATCGGTTCGCCGCGCCCGATCTGGAGGTCCGATCCGCTCAGAAAGAGCGGATTTCCGCCCAGCTCGTGCATCCCGACCTCGAAGGAGACCCGCGTGCGCGTGGACGCCTTCTGGAAGATGAGCCCGAGGCTTTTGCCCGCGAGCTCGGTGTGCGCGACGCCGTGTTTCCGGTCGAATTTGAGCTGGTCGGCCAGATTCAGGATGGAGATGATCTCCTCCGTCGAGAGATCGCGCAGGCGGAGTAAATGCTTCATTCAAAATGCCCTCCTTGGTCTGAGTTTCCCGGTCCGCCGGGGCGAGATTCCGGGCGCCGTCCGATCCGCTTTCCACGCCCGTATGCGAGAACGACGAACGCCTCACACGAACATCGTGCCGAGGCCTTCGTCGGTCAGGATTTCAATCAGAATAGCGTGCGGCACGCGGCCGTCCACGATGAAAACGCGCCCGACGCCACGCCGGATTGCCTCCACGCAGCAGTCCACCTTCGGGATCATGCCTCCGGAGACGACGCCCTCGCGCACGAGCTGCGGCGCCTCGCTCACCGGAAGGGTGGAGATAAGCGTCGCGGGGTCGTCCTTGTCGCGCAGGAGACCCGGCGTATCGGTCATGAGAACGAGATTCTCCGCCTTGAGCGCGCCCGCGATGCGGGCGGCGGCCGTATCGGCGTTGATGTTGTAAATGTTCCCGTCCGCGTCCCCGCCGGTGGTGGAGATGACGGGGATATACCCCTTGTCGAGAAGATCGAGGATGGGCGCGGTATCCACCTTCGTGATCTCGCCCACATAGCCCAGGCGCGCGTCGGCAACCCTGGCCTCGATCAGATGCGCGTCCAGGCCGCACAGGCCGACGGCGCGGCCGCCGATGTGGCCGATGTGCGCGACGAGGGACTTATTGACCTTGCCGGCGAGAACCATCTGCACGACGTTTGCCGTCTCCCGGTCCGTCACGCGCAACCCGCCGATAAATTCGCTCTTTTTCCCCATCGATTTCAGCGTCTCGGAAATTTCGGGCCCGCCGCCGTGGACGAGCACGACCTTCACGCCGATGAGCGAGAGGAGCACGATGTCCCGCATGACCGCGTTCTTCAGTTCGTCGCTCACCATGGCGTTGCCGCCGTATTTCACCACGATGATCTTCCCGTTGTACTTCTGGATGTAGGGCAGCGCCCGCACCAGCACTTCCGCCCGCTGGGCGTTGCTCAGTTCCATATTCAACCCTCCAGCCATGCGCGCATCTCCTCCACCTGTCCAAGCACCGATTCCTTCGCCGGGCCGCCCGCGCTCTTTCGCAGAGCCAGACAGTTTTCCAGCCGGATCGCCTCAAAGACATCCTCGCCGAAGCGGGGGTCGAAGGTCCGGTATGCGGCGAGCGGCAGCGTCTCGAGGGTCAGCCCCTTCGCGATGCAGTACGCCACGAGGTCGCCGGTGGTCCTATACGCGTCCCGGAAGGCCGCCCCCTTGGAAACGAGGTAGTCCGCGCAGTCCGTGGCGTTGATGAACCCGCCGGCCGCCGCCGCGCGCATCTTCTCCGGCAGGGGCCGCATGGTCTCCACCATGGGCGAGAAGACCGTCAGGCTGGCCTTCACGGTGTCCAGCGCGTCGAAGACGGCCTCCTTGTCCTCCTGCATATCCTTATTATAAGCCAGCGGCAGGCCTTTGAGAAGCGTCAGGAGCGTCACGAGGTCGCCGTAGACCCGGCCCGTTTTGCCGCGCACGAGCTCGGCGATGTCCGGGTTCTTTTTCTGCGGCATGATGGAGGAGCCCGTGGAAAAGGCGTCGGAGAGCTCGACGAATTTGAATTCCCACGAACACCAGAGGATGATCTCCTCCGAGAAGCGGGAGAGGTGCATCATGAGGATGGAGAAGGCGGAGAGGAGCTCCACCGCGAAATCGCGG
>DAOPLW010000164.1:0-3765 GCA_035391945.1 Oscillospiraceae bacterium
GAGAAGCCCCCCCACGGCCATGAGCGGTTCGGGCTGCGCCGGCGGCAGAACCGAGAGGCCCGCCTCGCCAAACTGCGAAACGCAGGCCGCGGCGGCGTTGGCATAGAGAAAGCGCGCCTCGCCGCCCCGCTCCCTGCGGCAGCCGAGCCTGTCCTGCAGAAAAGCCGTGATCTCCTCGTTTTCCCACGCGGCGTCCGAGAGGACGGCCTCCGCCGGGCGGAACCGGCCGAGCTCGTTGACGAGGTGGGACGCCGCGCCCTCGCCCCGAAAGCCCGCCGCGCAGACCTCTCCCGTGGAGACGTCCGAGAAGGCGGCCGCACCGCCCTCCCCGTCGAGATAGACCGCGCAGATGTAATTGCTGCGGCCCTCCTCAAGCATGGAGGCGTCCAGGACCGTGCCGGGCGTCACCACGCGGATGATCTCGCGCTTCACGAGTCCCTTGGCGAGCGCCGGGTCCTCCATCTGCTCGCAGATGGCGACCTTGTACCCCTTGGCGATGAGCCGGGCGATGTAGGCCTCGCTCGAATGGTACGGCACGCCGCACATCGGCACGCGCTCTTCCGGGTTCTCCTTGCCGCGGTCGCGGGTGGTGAGGGTCAGGTCCAGCTCTTTGGAGACGAGCCGCGCGTCGTCGGCGAACATCTCGTAGAAATCGCCCAGGCGGAAAAAGAGGATGCAGTCCTCACACTGCCCCTTGGCTTCCAGATATTGCTGCATCATGGGCGTGGCTTCCGCCATGGGGGACACCTCCGACTTCAGTTTTCCCCGCGGCCCGGCGGGGACGCGGCGCTCAGAGCTCGAAGACCGTGCCCGCGGCCATGTAGTCCATCCGGTCTCCCAGGCGGGCCTTCAGGCGCGCGTAGGGGCCCAGGCCCGTGCAGTGGCCGGTGTAGTAATGCGTGTTTTTCCGCGCGGCGAGTTCCTCAGCCACCGCGTCCACGAGGGCGTCCGGCTCGTCGGAGCCGAGGCCGGGGTTCGTCAGGTGTAAGCCGGAAAAGACGTGGTCCGGCGCGCGGCCGAGAACCTTCTCCGAAGCGCGCAGGATGTTCACGATGCCGCCGTGCGCGCAGCCCCCGAAGAGCACGGTTTTCCCCTCCGCCGTGACGACGAGGTCCTGCTCGTGGCGAAACTCGTCCGGCGGGTAACCCTGCCCGCTCTTTTCGCGCAGACTCCCGTTGGAGGAGGGGAGAAGGTCGTGCGTCGGCAGGACGGAAAAGACCGTCAGCTCGTCGTCAATGGCCGTTTTGCCGCGGCAGACGACAAAGCGGGGGTTGCCACGGAGTTTCGGATCGACGCCGATGTAGCGCTCGCCCTTGGGGGAGACCGCGTAGTAGTCCCCGAAAGCGGCCGCGTGCACGTAGACGGGCGCCGTTTCGTTGCGTTTGAAGAAGAGCTCCAGTCCGCCGCCGTGGTCGTAGTGCCCGTGGGAGAGAAACGCGATGTCGACCGAGGCGATGTCCACGCCGAGCTTTTCGGCATTCTCGAGGAACAGGGCGTTGGGGCCCATGTCGAAAAGGATGCGGTGCTTCGGCGTCTCGACATAGAGGGACAGGCCGTGGACGTGGCCGAGGTCCTCGCGGCAGGCGGTGTTTTCAACGAGCGTTACGACTTTCATGGAAACCCTTCCTTTCTTTATGTCAGAATGTCAGATCAGTTCTCCGAAAAGCGCCCAGGTGTTGCTGTCGGTAATGCGCGCGTCGCGGAACGTGCCGATCGAGTCCGACGCGCCGGCGAGGTGCACGAGCCGGCCGCCGTTCGTGCGCGCGGAGAGCGGCCAGCGCGCGTCGCCGGACTCGCCGTCCACGAGGACGCGGAGGGTCTGTCCCACATAAGCGCGGTGCTTCTCCGCGGAGATGCTATTCTGCAGGTCCACGAGGCGTCCGAAGTTCGCGGCTTTTTCGGCCTTGGAGAGCGGGTCGGGCAGCTTCGCGGCGGGTGTCCCCACGCGGGGGGAATAGAGGAACGTAAAGAGCGCGTCGAAGCGCACGGCTTCCAGCACGCGTAGCGTGTCCTCGAACTCCTCCGTCGTCTCGCCCGGGAAGCCCACGATGACGTCCGAGGTCAAAACGACGTCCGGGATGCGCGCGCGCAGCGCCTTAACAAGGGCGAGGTAGTCCTCGATCGTGTAGCCGCGGTTCATCGCGCGCAGGACGCGGTTGTTTCCTGCCTGGAAAGGCAGGTGGAGCTGCCGCGCGACCTTCCCGCTTTTCGCCATGGCGTCGAAGAGGCGCACGGAAGCGTCCTTCGGGTGGCTCGTCATAAAGCGGATGAGAAACTCGCCCGGAACGGCGTTTACCTCCTCCAGAAGCGCGGCGAAATCGACGCCCAGGCCGAGGTCCTTCCCGTAGGAATTGACGTTCTGGCCGAGGAGGGTCACTTCGCGGCATCCGTTTTCGGCGAGGGAGCGGACCTCTTTCAAAATCTCCTCCGGCTTCCGGCTGCGCTCGCGTCCGCGGACGTAGGGCACGATGCAGTAGGAGCAGAAATTGTTGCAGCCGTACATGACCGAGACCCACGCCTGATAAGCCCCGGCGCGCAGCACCGGCAGGCCCTCGGCAATCTCGCTCCGGCTCTCCTGCGTCTCAAAGACGCGCCCGCGCTCGGTCAGAACGCGGTAGAGGAACTCCGGGAAGCGCCAGATGAGGTGCGGCCCGAAGACAAGGTCCACGATGCGGTAAGATTTCCGGATCTTTTCTACGACATGGGGCTGCTGCACCATGCAGCCGCACAGACAGATGATCTGGTCCGGGTTCCGGCGCTTGGTGTGCGTGAGGGCGCCCACGTTCCCGAAGACCCGCTGCTCGGCGTGCTCGCGGACCGCGCAGGTGTTCATGACGACGACGTCCGCCTCGGAAGCCTCGTCCGTAAATCCGTAGCCCATCTCGGCGAGCATGCCGCGGATGTGTTCCGTGTCCGCCTCATTCTGCTGGCAGCCGTAAGTCTCCACGAGCGCCTTCGGCGTTTTGCCCTCCGCGTTCCGCGCGCGGATGCGGCGGGAGAAGTCAGCCATGCGCGCGATGTCGTCCGGCGGGATAAAGGTGGTGGTCTGTTTCAAGGTCCGGCCTCCGAACTGGTATAAGATGGAATCCGCCTTCGCGCCGACGGGCGGAAAAACGGAGAAAACGCAAAAACTTCGTAACGATACAGTATACCATTTTCCGCGGGGAAACGCAAGCGGCGCCGGTGCGGGGCACCGGCGCCGGAACGGATCAAAACCAGATGAGCCACACGGCCAGGGCGAGCTGAAGAATGAGCAGCGCCGGGAGCCCGTAGCGGAAATACCAGTGCTTTGTTTTGTGGCGGAAGGTCTGCATGCCCAGGGTCGCCCCCAGGGCGCCGAAGAGGAACGCCGGGAGCAGGAGCGCGCGCTCGGAGATGCGCCACGCGCCGCGCTCGGCCTTGCGCTTGTCCGCGCCCATGAGGAAGAACGCGGCGAGGTTCACTCCCACGAGCCAGAAAAAGAAGTACCGCGAATAGAAAACGGCGGCCCAGAATGTCCTCATCGGCAAAGCGCCTCCGCGATCTTCGCGCCCAGCCGGGCGTTATTCAGGACGAGCGCGATGTTCGCCTCCAGGCTCCTGCCGCCGGTGATTCTCTGGATCCGGTCGAGGAGGAAGGGCGTGAGCGCCTTGCCGTGAACGCCCAGACGTCCGGCCTCGGCGACCGCGGCGCCAATGACCGCGCCGATCTCATCCGCGTCCATGCTGTACGCTTCCGGAACGGGATTTGCGACGAGCATGCCGCCGGCGAGGCCTATTTCCAGCT
>DAOPLW010000165.1:0-3764 GCA_035391945.1 Oscillospiraceae bacterium
GCGGTGAACAAGGCGGAGCCCTCGCTCATCCGCACGGAGGCGGACGAACTGACCTACTGCCTGCACATCATGGTGCGCTACGAGATCGAGAAGATGCTTATGGAGAAGACGATTCCCATCCGGGACGTGCCCGCCGTCTGGAACAGGCTCATGCGCGAGTACCTCGGCGTGTGCGTCCCGGACGACCGGCGCGGCGCCCTGCAGGACTCCCACTGGAGCGGCGGCTCGATGGGGTATTTCCCCTCCTATGCCCTCGGCAACGCCTACGCCGCGCAGATCATGCGCCGCATGAAAAAGGACGTGGACGTGGACGCGGCCGTCCGCGCGGGGGACCTCTCCCCCGTCGTCTCCTGGCTCACGGAGCACATCTACCGCTTCGGTTCCCTCTACGACCCCATGGAGCTCTTCGAGCGCTGCTGCGGCGAGGCGTTTGACCCGGACTGCTACCTCGACTATCTGACGGAGAAATACTCCGCCATATACGGGCTCCGGTAATGGCGCTGCTGCATCTCCTCGAGGCCGGACGCACCGGTTTTCTCGATCTCTTTTTCCAGGGCGTCACCTGGCTGGGGCAGGACCTCTTCACGCTCGCGCTCGTCCTTGTCCTCTTCTGGTGCGTCAATAAGAATCTGGGGTACTACCTGCTCTACGGCGAGTTCTTCGCGCTCTCCCTGAACATGGCGCTCAAGAACCTTTTCCAGGTGCCGCGGCCCTGGGTGCGGGACCCCACGCTCACGCCGCTGTCCCAGGCGCTCCCCGCCGCGACGGGCTACTCCTTCCCCAGCGGGCACACCGCCAACGCGACGCTCGTCTTCGGCTCCCTGGCCCGCCGGACGAAGTCGCGGCTCCTGCGCGCGCTTTTCTGCCTGGTTTTTCTCCTTGTCGGCTTTTCCCGTCTCTATCTCGGCGTCCACACGCCGGAGGACGTCTTCGTCTCCCTCGCGCTCTCGCTCGCGGCGGCGCTCGTGCTGCACCCCCTCTGCCGACGCGCGGAGCGCTCTCCCCGTTTCGCCCGCGCGCTCGCGGGCGTGGCCGTCCTGTGGACCCTCGCCGCGGCGGTCCTCTGCCGCTTTGTGCCGCTTCGGGATCCCGCCATGGCGGAGGTCTTTGCGAGCGTCTTCAAGGACGCCTGGGGCTTTTTCGGCGCGGCGTGCGCGTTTTTCCTCGTGCGGGAACTCGACGAGCGGCGCCTGCGTTGGAAAACGGACGCGGTCTGGTGGGCGCAGATCGGGAAATGCGTCCTAGGGCTCCTGCTCACGGTCCTCCTGCGCGAAACCCTGAAGGCCCCGCTCCTCGCGCTCGCGGGCGACCGCGCGCTCGCGGAACTCGTGCGCAACTTCCTCGTCGTGCTCTTCGCCGGCGGTCTCTGGCCCGCGACATTCCGCTTCTGGGGAACCCTCGGCAGAAAATAAACGGCAAAAGAAGGCGGGGCGCGCTGCGCCCCGCCTTCCACATGCCTCGCAGCGCTTCAGCCGGCGCCGCGGCGTGCGGGGCGGACCGCATTTTTAATTTAATAGGAAAGCTCTTTCGCCTGTTTGATAAAAATCAGCCGCCCGCGTCCCCGGGGACGCGGGCGTGCGAAAGCGGCGGGGCCGGCGAAGCCGCGGCGCGGCTCTGCGGCTGGCGGGGGACGGCGCCTCCGGACGCAGTTTATTTTTTCCGGCGCCGGTACTCCTCGAGAAACTGCGCGTCCTTGATCTCCAGCCCCCGCTCGCCGGCGAGCGATTCGACGTGGTGCGTGAGCTCGTGCGCGAGCGTGCGCTGGAGCTCCTCCCTGAGCACCTCGTCCGGCGCGCTCCCGAAGGCGGCGGCGAAGGACCCGTAATAGAGGTAGATATAGCGCCCCATCTCGCCCGTGCGGTATTCGCCCAGGACGAAAAGGCCCGGCTCCCGCGGGTTGCGCACCCGGTCGGGAAGGAGCGAGACCCCGCCGTTGAGGTCCCGGAAAAATTCCGGCGGGAACCGCTCGGCGAGCTCGTCGAGAAGCTCGCCCACCGCCTCGAAGCTCAGCATGGAAACGCCCCCCTTCCGTTACGTATATTGTAACAGGAACGGGGGGCGTTTGGCAACGGCTTCTTATTTCAGGTTCAGCCTGTGACGGACGAGATAATTCGTGATCAAGAAGTAGACCAGCGTAAAGGCCAGCGCCACGCCCATGGCGGAAAAGAGCCGCGCGTGCGCGGCCAGGAAGCTCTCTTCCGCGTTTATCGCCAGGTCGTACACCGTTTCGCTGTTGGAAACCTTCATAACTGTCCAGTAGGAGAGCCAGGAGAGGGCCACCGAGGCAGCGACGCCGATGCCGATGCCCACCTGGCGCCCGCGCACGGAGAACGTGGCGAGCGCGAGCCCCAGGTACACCGCGAGCAACGTCGGCACGGCGATGATGTTGGCGGTGGAGAACATCTCGAAGAGGACGGTGAGATATTCGGACGAAAAGAGCTTCTGGAAAAAGCCGCCCCAGTCGATATACGTTCTGGACAGAAGCGCGGTCATGACGCCCGCCGAAAAGAGCATAAAGTTGAACCAGATGACCGCGGAGAGGACCTTTGACAAAAGGAGCTGCCAGCTCTCCACGGGAAGCGTGAACATGAAGTACCCCTCGCTCCCGAAGAGGTTGCGGTAGTAATGCTGCACGACGTAGACCACGCACAGGAGCCCCACGACGAGGAGCCCGAGCATAAAGACGATGGACGTGCCGAACTGCGCGATGTCGAATACGAAGGGGATGAGGAGCCCCGCGGCGACCAGCACCGCCGCGAGGGCGAAATATTTGCGCCAGCCGAATTTCAGATCCAGCCGCAGAACTTTGCCTAACATCTGAATACCTCCCGGAAAAGCTGATCGACGGACTTGCCGTTTTGCTGCCGCAGCGTCTCGGCGTCCCCGAACAGATTGAGCGCCCCCTCCTTGAGGAAGGCGATGTCGTCGAATACCTGCTCCACGTCCGAAATGATGTGGGTGGAGATCAAAATGGCGCTCTCCTCGGCGAAATTGCCGAGAATGGTGTCCATGATGACCTCGCGCGCGGCGGGGTCCACGCCCGCGATGGGTTCGTCCAGGATATAGAGCTTCGCGCGGCGCGCCATCGTGAGCGTGAGCTGCAGCTTCTCCTTCATGCCCTTGGAGAGCTGCGCGATGCGCTTTTCCTGCGGCACGCCCAGCGTCTCGAGAAGCCCTTCCGCCCGCGGGCGGTCGAAGTCCGCAAAAAAGGTGGCGTAGATATTGAGCGTCTCGCGCACCCGCAGCCAGTCGGAGAGAGACAGCCGGTCGGGCAGGTAGCTCACGAGCTTCTTCGTCTCCGTCCCGGGGGCCGCGCCGCAGACGCGCACCTGCCCCTCGTAGTCTCTGAGAAGGCCGTTGACGATCTTGATGAGCGTCGTCTTGCCGCTGCCGTTCGGGCCCAGAAGGCCCACGATGCGTCCGGGTTCCACAGCGAGAGACACGTGCCGGAGCGCCTCCTGCTTCCCGTATTGCTTGCTTACGTCCGTAAGCGTGAGAATGGGCTCAGCCATTGGGATTCCCTCCGTTTCTGATGAGGTCCGCGAGCGCTTCGGGCGGGCAGCCCAGCGCCGTCGCCTTGCGCAGCACATCCATGACGATCCCCGAAAGCAGCTCCTCCCGGACCTCCGCGATAAGCGCTTCGTCCTGCGTCACGAAGCGGCCGGCCGTCCGCTCCGTATAGAGCAGTCCCTCGCGTTCGAGCTCCGAGAGCGCGCGCTGGAGCGTGTTCGGGTTCACCCCGAGCTTCAGCGCCAGTTCGCGCA
>DAOPLW010000166.1:0-3758 GCA_035391945.1 Oscillospiraceae bacterium
ATCGCCGCGGCGAGGACGGCGGGAAGATGCCCCGTCACCCAGGCGAGGGTCAGCCGGCCGCTCTGGAGCCTCACAAGCTCGCCGGCGAGCGTCAGCTCCAGTCCGAAAAGCAGGGCGAAAAGCAGGTGCAGCAGCGCCTTGACGCCGTCCGGCGGGGCGATGCGGTCCTGTGCCCGGCGGAGTTTCGCAAACGGACACGCGCGCGAAGTGGTTTTGGTCATCAGAAACGGATCGCCTCCGAAATGTACGCGCCGAGCGCGTCGATGGGAATGCGCACCTGCTCCATGGAGTCGCGCGCGCGGACGGTCACGCGGCCGTCTCCGGGGTTTTCCGCGTCCCCGACGGTCTGGAAGTCCACGGTGACGCACAGGGGCGTGCCGATCTCGTCCTGCCGGCGGTAGCGCTTGCCGATGGAGCCCGCGTCGTCATAGTCGACCATGAAGTCGCGCCGCAGCGCGTCGTAGATCTTCCCGGCGGGCTCGGCGAGCTTCTTGGAAAGCGGCAGCACCGCGCATTTGAACGGCGCGAGCGCCGGGTGCAGGTGCAGCACCACGCGGCTGTCGTTTTTCGAAGCGTCCACGACTTCCTCGTCGTAGGCGTCCACCAGGAGCGCGAGCGTCACGCGGTCCGCGCCGAGGGACGGCTCCACGACGTAGGGGATGTAGTGCTCGTTCTTCTCCTGGTTGTAGTAGTCAAGGTCCTGACCGGAGTGGGTCTGGTGCTGCGTGAGGTCGTAGTCCGTGCGGTCGGCGACGCCCCAGAGCTCCCCCCAGCCGAACGGGAAGAGGTATTCAAAATCCGTCGTAGCCTTGGAGTAAAACGAGAGCTCCTCGGGCTCGTGGTCGCGCAGGCGCAGGTTCTCCTCCCGCATGCCCAGGCCCAGGAGCCAGTCGCGGCAGAAGGCGCGCCAGTATTGGAACCACTCCAGGTCCGTCCCCGGCTCGCAGAAGAACTCCAGCTCCATCTGCTCGAACTCGCGGATGCGGAAGATGAAGTTGCCCGGGGTGATCTCGTTGCGGAAGCTCTTGCCGATCTGGCAGACGCCGAAGGGCACCTTGCGGCGCGTCGTGCGCTGGATGTTCCTGAAGTTGACGAAAATACCCTGCGCCGTCTCCGGGCGCAGGTAGATCTCGGCGGCGGAGTCCTCGGTGACACCCTGGTGGGTCTTGAACATGAGGTTGAACTTCCGGATGTCGGTAAAGTCGCTTTTGCCGCAGCCGGGGCACGGGACTTTGTTCTCCCGGATAAAGGCGACCATCTCTTCGTTCGTCATCGCCTCGACGATCACGTCCTCGCGGGGGTTTTCCGCGAGCCACGCCTCGATGAGCTTGTCCGCGCGGTGGCGCATTTTGCAGCTCCGGCAGTCGATGAGCGGGTCGTTGAAAGTCGTCACGTGACCGGAGGCCACCCAGACCTGCGGATTCATGAGGATCGCGGCGTCCAGACCCACGTTGTAGGGATTCTCCTGCACGAATTTCTTCCACCAGGCGCGCTTGATGTTGTTCTTGAGTTCCACGCCCAGAGGGCCGTAATCCCAGCTGTTGGCAAGACCGCCGTAGATCTCGCTCCCGGCGTAGACAAAGCCGCGGTTCTTGCAGAGCGCCACGAGTTTCTCCATGGTCTTTTCCGTGTTCTTCATATCTGAATGCCTCCGAACCAAAATTTCCCATAATAGGGCTATTATATACGATTCCGCCGGAATTTCAACCGCCGGACGGGTTTTCCCGCTTCTTCCCCTTCCGGGGCCGCCCGGCGCGCGTGCTGTTGTAGGCCGCGCCCATGATGAGGATGTTCCCGCACAGGTACAGCCAGACCATGAGGACGATCACCGCCGCGAGGCTTCCGTAGACCAGCCGATACCGGGAGGAGAGCGTGATAAACCACGAGAAGAGGATGCTCACGAGGACCAGCGCCGCGGAGACGGCCGCGGCGCCCCGGAACACCGGAAAAACCGTGCGCCCCCGGGGCGCAGAGGCGTGATAAAACACATAGATGAGCGCCAGAAGGCCCCCGAAAAGGACCAGGAAGCGGACCCAGTGCCAGTGTTCGAGAAAGACCGGCAGCTCGAAATGTTCCCGGAGGAGGGAGACGAACCAGTTGCCCGTCACGAGGATGATGATCATCCCGTAAATGATGAGCAGCATCGCCAGCGAGTAGACAAACGAGAGCGCCAGTCCCAAAACGCCCTGATGGCGTTTCCGTCCGTAGAGGTCGTCCACGGCGGAGTTGAGCGCCCGGAAGGCCGCCGACGAGGAGGAGAAAAGCAGAATCAGCCCGCCGATGAGAAGCGGCATGGAGCGGTTCGCCGCGACATAGTTCACGTAATCGACGATCGCGTCGAGGCTTTCGGCCGGCACGATCTCCGCGAGCACGCTCAAATATTCCCGCGCGCTCACCGGCAGAAGGCCCACGAGCGCGTTGACGCAGATGAGCATGGGGAAGAAGGAAAGCGTCAGGAAGTAGGCCAGCTGCGCCGCCGAGCGGGAGACCCGCTTGGTAAAATACAGCGCCGCCAATTCCCTGAGCGTCTCGGCCGCCCGCTTCCGGTCCATGGCTTCTCCTCCTTCCCAAAGGCTGTGTTATGATACCATAGTACAGCGAAAAAGAAAAGATTTTTTCCGTTTTGTTAATATTATGTAAATCTCATATGCAATATAAATAGTCGGTTGTTTACATAAGGGCATGTGGAAAACTCGGTGGAAACTGTGTAAAACCCTTGAAAATCCTTATTTTTATTTATAATTGTCGTTGCATATGCCGGTGAATAGCAATCGAATCTGTCGAATTATTGGTTATTACGTCAAACAGGGGCGGCCTGCTCGGCCGCCCCTGTACCGCGTGGAGATTTGTCCCCGCCGCGCCGCTGTTTAGAACATCGGCACCACGGAGCCGTTGTAGGTTTCGTTGATGAAATCACGCACCTTGTCGGACTGGAGCGCCTTGACGAGCGCGAGGATCGCGGGGTTGTTCTCGTTGCCCTCCTTGACGACGATGAGGTTCGCGTAGGTCTGCGCGGCCTCGGAGTCCTTGTCCTCGATGGCCAGGGCGTCGGAGGCGCTAAAGCCCGCGTCGATGGCGTAGTTGCCGTTGATGACCGCCAGGTCGACGTCGGCGATGGTGCGCGGGAGCATGGCGGCCTCGATCTCCATAAAGGTCACGTTTTTCGGGTTTTCGACGATGTCGTTGGGCGTGGCGGTGAGCCCAGCGCCGTCCTTGAGCTTGATGATGCCCTGCGCCTGCAGGAGCTGGAGCGCGCGGGCCTCGTTGCTCGTGTCGCTGGGGACGGCGATGACCGCGTCGTCGGGCAGGTCGCTAAGCGCCGTGGTCTTGCCCGGGTAGATGCCCAGGGGCTCGTAGTGGATGGCGGCCACGGAGACCAGGTGCAGGCCGCGGGAGGCGTTCTGGTCGTCCAGATACGGCTTGTGCTGGAAATAGTTGGCGTCCTCCTCGCCGTCCTCAACGGCGGTGTTGGGGAGAACATAGTCGCTGTACTCGGTGATGACGAGGTTGATGCCCTGCGCGGCGAGATCGTCCACCACCTGCTCCAGGATCTCGGCGTGCGGCGTGGGGGAGGCGGCGATGCGCAGCGTAACGGGTTCGGCCGAGGCGGGCGTTTCGCTCTCGGGCGTCTGGCTCGCGGGGGTCTCCGTCTTGGTGCAGCCGAAGAGGGACAGCGCCAGCAGGAGTGCCAGGGCAAGGGCAAGGGTCTTCTTCATTGAAATTCCTCCTAATTCGATATGATTTCATTCCAACGGCGC
>DAOPLW010000167.1:0-3708 GCA_035391945.1 Oscillospiraceae bacterium
GCTTCTGACCGACGAGGAGCGGTCGGTCTTCCGCCGCGGGCGCAACGCCCACACCGCCGCCGTGCCGCCGAAGGCAACGCGCGGGGAGTACCACGCGGCCACCGCGCTCGAGACGCTTTTCGGCTATCTGTATCTCAGGGGCCGCACCGATCGGTTGGGCGCGCTCTTTGCCGTCGCGATGGAGGAGGAGCCCGACATTCCCGCGGACGGCCCCGCCGGACTTCCTGAATAAGAAGCCCCGCGCCCCAAAAATCGGATATTTGAACATGCAGCACGAAAAGGGCGCCCCTCCGGCATTGCCGGAGGGGCGCCCTTTGTTATATAGGGACTCAGGTTTTGAAGAGACCGCCCAGCGCGCCGCCGAGCCCGCCCGTGATTTCGCCGATGGGATTGTTCACGCCCTTATTTTCCCCTCTGTGGGCGCCTGTCGCCGCCGCGATCTCCCGCGCCATGCGGGAGAAGGGGAGAGACTGGAGCCAGACGTGGCCGGGGCCGGTGAGCGTGGCGAGGAAAAGCCCCTCGCCGCCGAAGAGGCCGCTCTTGATGTCCGAGGCGAAGGTCACGTCGTACGCCACCGTCTCACTGATCGCCACGAGGCAGCCGGTGTCAAGCCTGAGCGTCTCACCCGCCTTGAGCTCCTTCTTGATGATCGTGCCGCCCGCGTGCAGGAACACGAGGCCGTCGCCGGTGAGCTTCTGCATGATGAAGCCCTCGCCGCCGAAGAGGCCCGCGCCGAGTTTTTTCTGGATGTAGAGGTCGATCTCCACGCCCCGGGCGGCGCAGAGAAAGGCGGATTTCTGGCAGATGAGGCTCGCGCCGAATTCTTTGATTTCCACCGGGATGATTTTGCCGGGGTAGGGGGCCGCAAAGGCGACGCGGGCCTTGCCGGTTCCGGTGTTCTGGAAGAGGGTCATGAAGAACCCTTCGCCCGTGAGGGCGCGCTTTCCGGCGCCGAGGAGCTTTCCGCCGAGGGTTTTGCCCTCGTCCGCGGCGCTGCCATCGCCGAGGATGGTCTCCATCCGGATGGGGGCCTCCATGTAGGTCATCGCGCCCGCTTCGGCGACCACGCTCTCGCCGGGATCGAGCTCGATTTCCACGAGCTGCATGTCGTCTCCGTAAAGGACGTAGTCCACCTCGTCCGCCGGGCGCGGAACGCCGGCCGGGCGCGCCGGGGCGGCCGCGCCGCCGAGGCTGCTGCCGCACTTGCTGCAGAAACGGGAACCGTCAGGCTGTCTGGAGCCGCAGTTGGTGCAAAACATGTGCATTCCTCCTCATAAAATCAAAGTAGCTGCCCATATAGTAGCATATCTTCCTGTCTGCCGTCAAAGAGAAAGCGGCAACGCATGGAGCGCTTTTTTTGCCATGCGGAAAAGAACGGATCGGAGCGCGCGGCGCCCGCCGCCGCGCAGGAACCGCGCGGCATGCGCAAAAACTTCGCGCGCCGGACGTTTTGCTCTTTTTGCGGCGCGCGGGAGCGCGGGAAATTCTGCGTGCTTCGGCCGGTTTTTCACACTCGGCGCGAAGCTGTCGGCGGCCCGAAATAAAAAGTAACTTTTCAAAAAAAGAATTTTAAAAATGTGACCGCGAAGTAACCGCGGACAGGTAGACTGGGAGCATCAAACAGGGAAAATTACCCGCGCCCGCGCGGCGGGCGGAGCAAGGAGCGTGATCAGATGGCCAGGCTGCAGGCCGGGCGGGAGACCTTTGTGGTGCGTATTCTCAGTACGCAGAACGCCACCTGGCAGGGCACGGTCGCCTGGACGGACGGCGGGAAAACCCAACCGTTCCGGAGTGCGCTGGAGCTCATGAAGCTCATTGACAGCACCCTCGGAAAAACGGAGGAAGAGACACAGAGCCAGGAGGGGCAGACACAGGAATCCCGGCAACCCGAAAAGATCCCCGCGAGCTAGAGAAACCGGAGACCCAACCGAAAGGCAGAAGCTTAGATACCCGGACGGCCGGGCGGGCTCATCCGCATGGCAGGTCCGGCTGCAAAATGCAGTTGCGTATACCGGAAAGGAGAGCGAGTAAATTGACAAAGAAGACGAACAAGGCCCTGGCAGTGCTGATGGCCCTCATTATGGTGATCAGCCTCCTGCCCGTCAGCGCGCTGGCGTCATATGACACCGGCAGCTTGTCGGTAAAGACCAAGGGAGCGGACGCAGTTACTTCCGTGCCTGACTTGGACCCCGGCGAGGTTTGGACCGATAAATCCGTAAGCTACACAAGCGCGGCAGACGACCTGTTCCAGATTCAGCTTTCGGCCTTGGGTCAAAACTTCAGCGGCCTGACCCCTGGCAGTACGACGCTTGCCAACGTCGTCCTGGTGCTGGACATTTCAGGCAGCACCCAGGATGACAACAAGCTCGACAACATGGTGTCTGCGGTCAATACGGCCGTCAGCAGCATCTTGGCGGCGAATCCGGCCAATCAGGTCGGCGTGGTCACTTTCTCCACCGGATCGGACACACTGGTTACCCTGCGAAGCACGAGCTTTGACCTGACCACCGATTGGGATGATCAGGACAGCGATACCTTTTACGTATATGGCAACGGCGGCACCAATATCCAGTCGGGCATCAACCGCGGATATGACCTTCTGGAAGCGGCCAACGACACCGCGACGCCCATTATGATCGTCCTGAGCGACGGCGTCGCCTGCTATTATAACGCGAGCTACGCAAGCATTCCGACCGGTTCTTATGGTAATTCCGGCTGGCAGCAGGACGGGAACGGATATCTCAATGTCTCCGACGGCGTGAGCACCAATCAGGGCATCACCGCCGCGGCCTATACCATCGTGCAGGCCATGTATCTGAAGGACCAGATGCCGGAGCTCCAGATCTATACCATCGGCTATGGGACCGGTGCAAACAAACTGGCCAATGCCACGCTGAATCCCACCCCGGGAAATATTGCGCTGGTGACGGGTGCGGGATCGTCTCCCATAACCCTGACTTCCCAACTCACCGCCACGGGTTATTCCGCGCCCGCCGGGTACTTCTATCCTGAGGTGGGCGGAACGTTCTCCGGTACATCGGTGGATATTCCAACGCTCATCGCCACCTTTAACAGCATCATAAACGCCAGCCTGAACAACTTCTCGCCGCTAGCATCAGGTCAACCCGTGACCTTTACCGAAGCGATCGGCGCGGGCTTTGAGGTTTCCGGCAGCCTCGCTATGGTGCTCAAGAGCGGGACATATACCTTCACGGACGCGGACGGGGATGGCACGTATACCTGCACGACGACCGCTCCGGCAGGCGTCTCGGTTACGGTTTCGGGCACTACCGCGAAAACGCTGACCTGGGTGATTCCCGAATCCGAACTTCCCTGCAACTACTATACCCTTGATGATGAAGACAACCCCGTCTCCCACGTGGTGACCCCCGCCTCTCTGACGTTTAACGTCGCCCTGAAGAGCGGCGCCGTGGCGGACACCATGTACTTCACCAACTATGACTCCGCAGCCGCTTACGCGGCCGGCGCGACCTCGCCCGGGGCCCACGCGACTTTTAAGCCCTCGGCTACCAACCCCAGTTATTATGACGCGGTACCGGGTACAACCCCTACGTATCCCGACAACAGTGATTGGGAAGTGGAAGTCCGCAGGACGGAAACCCAGGACAACCGCACCTATACGGTCACAGGCCTGGAAAACGACGGTACATCGTATACGGGTATAATTGCTGGTTACAACGTGGTTAG
>DAOPLW010000168.1:0-3680 GCA_035391945.1 Oscillospiraceae bacterium
TCTGCATTTTCCCTCCCGGTTTCCGCAGGCGGACACCGCGCCGGAAGGCGGCGGGACGTCGTTTCCCGCTCCGCCGGAGGTCTTCCCCTCCCCGGAATCGGACGCGCCCGACCCGGACGGGTCCGGAAGCGGTGCTGAGCCGGGGAGCATTCCGGAAGTGGAAGACGTCCCGGAAGAGGCGCAGGGAATCGATGCGGAAGCGCAGCCACACGCGCGGGAGAATCTCTTCCGGCGGATTTTTCGGCGCGCCGACCGGTATGCGGATACCATGTTCGAGGACGAGGAGCTTGAAAACGACCCGGACGAACTGCCCGATGAAGAATCGGCGGCGGAAGCGCCGGAGGAGCCGTACGAAAAGCCGCGCCGCCGTTGGCGGCGCGCGCCGGAACCGGTCCCGGAGGTCCTCCCCGCCGAACTGGCCGAGACGACCTCCGCTTCGCTCCCCTCCCTGCGGGCGCGCTGCCTGGCGGCCCTTCCGGTCTGCCTGGCTCTTACCTATCTCACGCTCTCCGACACGCTCCCCCTGCCGCTGCCCGCACCTCTTGCCGAACCGCGCACGGCGGTTTTGACCGGCTGCGCGCTGCTCTTCGCCGTTCTCCTGCTCTCTTTCAGCGTCGTTCGGGACGGCTTCCGCCGTGCGTTCCGGCTGGAGGGTGCCTGGGAGTCGCTCGTGACCCTCTCGGCCTTCTCCTCTCTGGCGCTGGGCGTGCTCGTCTTTCTCGGCATACTGGACGATGCGCATCTGCCGTTTCCCGCGGCGGCCGCGCTCTCCCTCTCCTTCACGCTTTTTGGCGACTATCTCAAGCGCCGCGGCACGCGCAGCGCGTGCCGCGCGGCGGCCTCCGCCGCAAGTCCCTACCAGGTCACGCGGGACAGCGGGAAATGGAACGCGCGCGGTACCTTCACCAAACACCCGGGGCCCATCACGGGTTTCGTGCGTCAGATCACGGAGCCGGACGGCACACAGCGTATTTTCGACCGTCTCGCGCCGCTTCTGGTCCTCGCCTCGCTCCTCTTCGCGATCCTCTGCTCCTTCGCGCAGGGAGAGCCCTCCCTGTTCCTCTGGAGCTTTTCCGGGATCCTGGCGGCCTTCGCGTCCTTCTCGGGCGCGCTGGTCTTCGCCCTTCCCTTCTCGATGCTTTCCAGGCGCCTTGCGCAGTCCGGCGCGGCCCTGGCCGGCTGGGAAGGCACCGTGGCCATGTCCGGGCAAAGCGGCATCGTCCTCACGGACGGCGACCTCTTTCCGCCCGGCTGCATCTCCCTCAACGGCATCAAGATCTTCGGCGACTTTGAAGTGGACAAAGTCATCTCCTACACCGCCAGCGTCATCCGCGCGGCCGAGTGCGGGCTCGAAAAGACCTTCCACGACCTGCTGCGGAGCCAGGGGACGCTTTTCCGCCGCGTGGACGCCTTCTGTTGCTATGAGGGAGGCGGCTACGGCGCCACCATCCGCGGCGAGCAGGTGCTCGTCGGCTCCGCCGCCTTCATGCACCTCATGGGCGTGCGCCTCACGCAGGGCCTCAACGTCAAAAGCGCCGCCTTCTGCGCCATCAACGGCGAGCTGGCCGGCATCTTCGCCATCCACTACGCCCCCTCCTCCGGCGTCCGCGATGCTCTGGCCGCGCTTGTTCACGACCGCCTGACGCCGGTCCTCGCCTCCCGCGACTTCAACCTTACGCCCGCTTTTCTGAGCCAGCGTTTCCGCCTGCGGCTCGGCAAGCTGGAATTTCCGCCCGTGGAGCGCCGGCGCGAGCTCTCCGATACGCTTCAGAGTCACGACCTCCCGCTCTGCGCGCTCCTCGCGCGCGAGGGGCTCGTCCCCTTCGCCGACGCCGTCGTCGGCGGCCGGCGGCTGCGCCGGACCGTCCTCACGAGCGGCGTCATCGCGGCCGTCGGCTCGATTCTGGGCGGGGTGCTGGCGTTTTACCTCTCCTACGCCGGATCGTCCTTCGCGCTCTCCCCTTCGCATCTTCTGATGTTTCTTCTTATGTGGCTCGTTCCCACATGCCTCCTCTCCGGCTACATCAACCACTTTTAGGAGTCCTCTATGGAACGGATCGTCTATCTCGACAACGCCGCCACCGCGCCTTTGCTGCCGGCCGCTCTTTCGGCCATGCGGGAGGCGCTGGAACGGGAATACGGCAACCCATCCTCCCGCTATCCCCTCGGGACGCGGACGGCGGGGCTGATCAGGACCGCCCGCGCGGACGTGGCGGCACTCCTGGGCTGCGCCCCGGACGAGATCTTTTTCACCTCCGGCGGCACCGAGGGCGACAACCACGCCCTCCTCGGCGCGGCCGAGGCCCTCGGCCGCCGCGGACGGCACATCGTCACCACCGCCGTCGAGCACGCGGCCGTGCTGGAGACGGCGAAATATCTTGAAAGCAAAGGTTTTCAGGTCACGTATCTCAAGCCGGACAGGCGCGGCGAAATCGCGCTTTCCGCGCTGGAGGAAGCGCTGCGGCCGGACACGATCCTCGTGTCCATGATGCTGGTCAACAACGAATTGGGAACCGTCTTCCCCGTTGCGGAAGCGGCTGAACTTCTCCGGAAAAGCGGCTCCGGCGCCCTTCTGCACACGGACGCGGTGCAGGCCGTCGGAAAGACGGCGTTTACAATCGCCTCGCTCGGCGCCGACCTTGTCACGGTGAGCGCGCACAAGCTCGGCGGGCCCAAGGGCGCGGGCGCTCTCTTTGTCCGGCGCGGCGTGCGCATTCCGCCGCTCCTCCACGGCGGCGGGCAGGAGAACGGCATGCGTTCGGGCACGGAAGCGACGCATCAGATCCTCGGCCTCGCGGCCGCCTGCCGGGTCTGGAACACCGAAGGCGGCGTCTTCCGGGCGCGTCTTGCGGACCTGAACGCCTACGCGCGTGAAACGCTCTCCAACGCCCTGCCGGAACTCGTGTTTCTTGCGGACGGCGGCGCGGGGCACATTCTGCCGCTTTCCCTCCCCGGCTACAAGAGCGAGGTGCTCGTGCGCTTCCTCGGCGACCGCGGCGTCTGCGTCTCGGCCGGCTCCGCCTGCCACCGCGGAAGGGCCAGCCACGTCTACGCCGCTCTGGGGCTCTCCAGGCCCGTGCGCGACGGCGCGTTCCGCGTGAGTTTTTCACCCGCAAACACAAAGGCGGATATCGACGCACTTCGTGACGGTCTTCTCTCAGCTAAATCCACTTTGCTGCAATCTATGTAAAGGAATATTACTTGCATTATAACAGAGCGGAACCGGGACGCTTTGGCGTCCCGGTTCCGCGGTCAGGATGGTTTTTATGTTTCGTCTTCTCCGGCGCGGGCCGGATTTTTACAGGACCATGCTGCGGCTGGTGCTGCCCATCATGCTGCAGAATCTGGTCTCCGTCTCGCTCGCGCTTTTCGATACCTTCATGGTCGGCATGCTGGGCGAGGCGCCCATGTCGGCCGTCACGCTGGCCAACTCCCCCATCTTTGTGATCCAGCTTCTCACCTTCGGTTTCCAGAGCGGCTCGGCGGTCCTCATCAGCCAATACTGGGGCAAGGGCGACACCGAGTCCATCAGCCGCGTGATCGGCATCGCGCTCTACGTGGCCGGCGCGGTCTCCCTCTCTTTCGCGCTCGCGCTCTTCTTCGCGCCCGTACCGATCATGGGTCTTCTCACGAACAACGCCGAGCTTGCCGCCATCGCCGCGCGCTACGCGAAAATCGTC
>DAOPLW010000169.1:0-3666 GCA_035391945.1 Oscillospiraceae bacterium
GGGATCGGTGCGTGAGCATGACGCCCTTGGGCTGCCCGGTCGAGCCGGAGGTGAAGAGGATGTGGATGAGGTCGGTGCTTTTCCGGCCGGCCGGCGGCTGGAACTCCGCGTGCGCGTCGGAGAGGACGAGAAGACGGCACGGGAGCGTTGCGGGAAGGCCTTCGCGGCTCTTCGCGTCGCAGAGGAGCGCGGCGGCGCCGGCGGTTTCGAGCATATAGACGATGCGCTTGGTCGGGAAGGACGGCAGCACCGGAATGTAGGCGCAGCCGGCCATGAGGATGCCGATGAGCGAGGCGAAGAGATCGGGCGTGCGCGCGCAGGAGAGCGCCACGCGGTCGCCGGGTTTCACCCCGGCGGCCTGAAGCTGCCCGGCGATGTCCGCGGCGCGGGCGGTAAGCCCGGCGTAAGTGAGCGTCTTCCCGTGCCAGAGGACGGCGGGCGTGTCGGGTGCGAGAAGCGCGCTCTCGGCGATCATGCGGTCCAGGCAGTCGTCCTGATAGGGCGCGCGGAGCCGGCGGGGCCGCTCGAGAAGGCGCAGCCGGTCCTCCGGCGCGAGGGGCAGGACCTCCCCGAGCAGGACGTCCCCGTCCGCAAGGACGGCCGTGAGCGCGGCCGCCATGCAGCGGGCGTAGTACCGGACCGTTGCCTCGTCGAAAAGCGCGGCGGCGTATTCGAAGTGGAGCGCCCAGCCGTCCTTCCCGTGG
This sequence comes from Oscillospiraceae bacterium, assembly GCA_035391945.1. GTDB lineage: Bacteria > Bacillota > Clostridia > Oscillospirales > Oscillospiraceae > DAOPLW01. The sequence continues at coordinate 705 of DAOPLW010000169.1, forward strand.
GAAACTTCGAGCGAGAGGTCGAGTTTCGCCGTCTCCGTGGGGATGGGGAGGTACGCGGCCGTCGCGCCGCAGAGGGAAAAACCCTCCGCGTCCAGCGGACGCAGCGAAAAGAGCACGCGGAAGAGCGCGTTGCGCCCGACCTGGCGGGGCAGGTTCAGGAGCGACACGATCTCCTCCAGCGGCAGGGTCTGGTGGTCAAGAAGCGCCATGACCTCCCGGCCCGTGGCCGCGAGGTAGTCGTCTGCGGAAAGGTCCTCCCTCGGGCGCAGGCGCAGGGGGAGCGTGCCCATAAAGAGACCGCACATCTCCTGCAGCTCCGGCCGCATGCGGCCGGAGACGGGCGTTCCGATGACGAGGTCCTCCGCGTCCGTAAGTTTCGAGAGGACCAGCGAGAAAGCGGAGACGAAAAGGGCGTAAGGCGTCAGCCCCTTCTCCGCGCAGTATGCGTCGCAGCGGCGGGAGAGGTCCCGGGAGAGGGGCGCGTCCACGCGGCCGCCCTTAAAGTCGAAGCCCTCCGCGCGGCGGTCGCACGGGAGCTCCAGCGGCTCGGGGAGCGCCGAGAGCGTTCCCTGCCACCAGTCGCGGCAGGCGGAGGTCTCCGCCTCGTCGCGGTTCCGGAGCCAGTGGGCGTAGTCCTTGTATGTAAGGCCCGGCGCGGCGGGCGCCTCGTCCCGGTAGAAGGCGTCCAGGCGGCGCAGCAGGATGGGCGTCGTGAGGCCGTCGCCGATCAGATGGTGCATGTCGAGGAAGAGCGTCCAGCTCCCGTCCGTGCCCGTCCAGAGGGCGGCGTGCAGGAGGGGAGGCTTCGTCAGGTCGAAGGGACGCACGAAGAGCCGGCGCGCGGCCTCGAAGTCCGGCGCGGAGAAAACGGGCATCTGGAACGGGGCGGAGGGCAAAATCTTCTGCCAGACGCCGCCGTCCTCCATGACGAACGCGGTGCGCAGCGTCTCCTCGCCCTCGATCAGGCGCTGGAAGGCGCGCCACAGCCGCATCTCGTCCGGCCGCGCGGAGAGACGCAGCGCCCCGGGCATGTTGTAGGCCAGACCCGTTTCGTCCATATGGGACTGCACGTAAAGGCTCTCCTGCCCGGGCGTGAGCGGGTAGTGCGCGGCTGCCGGCGCAGGGGGGATAGGCGCGGCGGCGGCGCCCTCCGGCGCATCGCTGCGGAAGAGATAGCGCTCCAGGCGCCGCGCGGTGCGGTACGCGTAGAGGTCGGAGACCCGCAGGCGCACGCCGAAGCGCGCCTCGACCTCCCCGATGGTTTCCATCGCGGAGAGCGAGTTGCCACCGTACTGGAAATAGTCGCCGCCCGCGCCGATATCCGGCTGATGCAGCGTGCGGCGGAAGATGTCGAGGATCTCCGCCTGGCGGGGTCCGTCCGGCGCGGCCGCGGCGTCGTCGGACGCGGGGGGCGCGGGGAGTTTCGCCTCGTCCACCTTGCCGCTCGGGGTCAGCGGGATGCCGTCCAGGCGCTCGAGATGCGTGGGAATCATGTAGCGGGGGAGATAGCCCGAGAGGTAGGCGATCAGGTCCGCCTCGTCAAGCGGTGTTTCGGCGGTGTAATAGGCCGCGAGAATGCTCTGCCCGCGCATTTCGAAGACGCGCGCAGCGGCCTTGCCGACCCCGGGGTAGCCCGCGAGGCACACCGCGACCTCCTGCGGCTCCACGCGCAGGCCCCGGAGCTTCACCTGCCGGTCGAGCCGGCCGGCCAGAACGATTTCGCCCGCCGCCGTCCAGGCGGCCACGTCGCCGGTGCGGTAGAGGCGCTCGCCCGGTTCGAAGGGGCTCTCGAAGAAGCTCTCCGCGGTCATTTCCGGTTCGTTCCGGTAGCCGCGGCCCACGCAGACGCCGCCCACATAGAGATTGCCGTACACGCCGACGGGAAGGGGCGCGAGGCGGTCGTCCAGGACGTAGAGCCGGCAGTTGGGCATGGGTTTTCCGATGGTGATACGGTCGCAGTCGTTCAGGAGCTTCACGCTCACGCCGACCGTCGTCTCGGACGGACCGTACTGGTTGTAGATGCGCGCGCCCGTATGCAGGCGCAGGCGGCCCAGAAGCTCGCCGGAAAAAGCTTCGCCGCCGCACAGGACGGTATCGAGCTTTTCCGCCGTCTTGAGAAAGCGCGGGTCCGCCAGGCACGCGTCCAGGCGGGAGGGCGTGGTGGAGAGAAAGCCCACGGCATAATTCAGAATCAGCTGTGCGAGCCGGTTCGGGTCCTCCGCCTCCTCCTCGGTGGCCAGTACGATTGTGCGGCCGGCGAGAAGCGCCGCCGCGCTCTCGATGAGGAAGGCGTCGAACCCCACGCTGCACAGGGACAAAACCGCGCCCTGCCCATAGAGGGGGGCCATGGCGTCCGCGAAGTTGAGAAGGCTCCGCTGCTCGATCTCCACGCCCTTCGGCGCGCCCGTGGAGCCGGAGGTGTAGACCACGTAGGCCAGATCGCCCGGCTCCGCCTTGGCGGGGGGCGGCACATAGGCCCCCTCGGAGACGGTGCCGACGTCGAGGACGGGGATCGAAACGCCGGCCGAGGCGAGCCGCCCCGCGCCGTCCCCGTCCGTGAGGACGACGGCCGCGCCGCTGCGGCGCAGGATTTCCACGACCCGCTTTTGGGGCAGGTCGTAGGGCATCAGAAGCCATGCGTTTCCGCCGCGCATGACGCCGGCGAGCGCCTCGAAGAGCGCGCTGCGGCGGGGCAGCAGAATGGCGGCGATCAGCTTCTCCGCGGGGCAGAGGCGCCGCAGCGCGGCGTCGTACCGCCCGGCGGCGTCCAGAAGCGCGCGGTAAGTCAGACGCTTACCGCCGCAGATGAGCGCGACGCGTCCGCCGCTGGCGGACACCGTGCGCGAGAATTCCTCGAAGAGGGAGCGCGGAGGAAGGAGCCGCGCGGTGCGGTTGAAGGTGTAGAGCACCTTTTCCTTCTCCTCCGGGCCGAGAATGGAGAGCTTGGAGATGGGACGGTCGG
>DAOPLW010000170.1:0-3646 GCA_035391945.1 Oscillospiraceae bacterium
GTCTTGGCGTACTCGGCATTGGTGTGCAGGGGGTTGTAATCGCCGGAGAGTCCCGCGAACGTCGCGATGTCGGCCTCGGTAACGGTGCGCGCGGCGGTATCGTAGGAATCGCCGACTTGCCAGTCCTCAAAATACAGTCCCATAGGTTTGTAATCGTATGCCATGATAAAATCCTCCTTTTTTATATTGGGAAATGAATTCGCGCGCTTTTCACTCGGCCTGCAGGAAATCGTCCACCAGCCCCATTTTTTCCGGCCGGAAGATCCGCGCGTCTATCTCCTTGAGGTGCTCGGAGAGGATGGGCTTAAAATCCATTTGGTCCAAGACGTCCCGCTGCAGGTCGATGCCGGGCGCGTACTCGGTGAGCATGATGCCCCGCTCGGTCAGTTCGAACACGGCGCGCTCGGTTACGTATACGACCTTGCAGCCGTTTTGCAGGCCGTACGCTGCGTTGAAAGTAATCTCCGGCAGCTTCGCCACAAACTTCTTGACCTTGCCTTCCTGATCGATGACCAGCTTCCCGTCCTCGACATGCTCCTTGAGTTCCTTCGTTGTCAGCGTCCCGCAGAAGACGATTTTCTTCGTCGCGGTAACGATGTCGATAAACCCGCCGACGCCGGTGGGGAGTCTCCCGAACTTATGCACATTGACGTTGCCCTCGGGGGAAGTCTGGGCGTTGCCCAGAAGGGTGATGTCCAGCCCTCCGGCGTGGTAGAAGTCAAACTGGCAGGGCGCGTCGACCAGGGCGTCATAGTTGACATGCACGGCAAAGCGCTCGCCCGGCGCGGCCACGCCGCCGACCAGCCCGTGCTCAACGGACAGGGAGATATGCTCCGCAACGCCCTCCTCCGTCATGACCGAGGAGGCGACCTCCGGCATGCCGAACCCGATGTTCACGTTCATGTCCGGCCCGACCTCCATGGCGGCGCGGCGGCCGATGACTTTCCGCTCGTCGAGCGGCTTCGGCTTGGACTGGATCATGCTGGCCGGCATTTTTGCTTCGCCCAGGAGGTACTTGCTAAAGGCGGTGCCCGGCGTCATGCGATGGAACTTTTCGACGTCCTTCGTCGTTACGACCGCGTCGACCAGGATTCCGGGGATCTGCACCTTATGCGCAGGCAGGCTTCCCGCCTTCACATAGTCGCGTACCTGCACGATGACTTTTCCGCCGCTCGCCTTTGCCGCGCGCGCCACATACTGTGCGTCCGCCCAGTACATTTCATCCTCCAGGGACACGTTGCCCTTTTCATCGGCCACGGTGCCGCGAATGAATGCGATATCGGGCGCGAAGGTGTGGTACCAGAGGTACTCCTCCCCCTGGAATTCGACGAAGTCCACCACATCTTCCTCGGTGACGCCGTTCATCTTGCCGCCCTGCTGCCGCGGGTCCACGAAGGTGCCGAGCCCGACCTTGGTCAAAAGCCCCTTCTCCCCCGCACTCGCGCTGCGGTACAGGATACTCATAATGCCCTGCGGCAGATTGTAGGAAGCGCACTTGCCGTCCGCCACAAACTCCTTGAGTTTGGAGTTGTTGTTATAATGGCCGACAATGACGCGGCTGGTCATCCCCTCGTGGGCGTACATATCCATGCCGTCCAGCGGCGCGGACATGGACAGGACGGTCAGGTTCTTCGGCTCGCCGGTTTCCAGAAATTTCTCTTCCAGGGCAAAGGACAGCTCTTTTGCCACGCACGAGTTGGACACGCCCGCCAGCGCGATGGTGTCCCCGCTCTTTACAAACGCATCCACAGCCTCGCGCGCGGTGGCATAGTACTTGTTCTTCAATTCGGCAGCTCCTTTCGTCTAAAATGGGAAAGTCTATTTCCCGATGTAATTGGGCTTTCGTTTTTCCAGGAAAGACAGTGTGCCTTCAAACTTATCCCGCGTTTCGTAGATAAAGCAGGTGCCCAGGTTTTCCATTGCCTGGCCCGTGTACCGGTCCACGTCCAGAGACGCATTGACGACCTTCTTGGCCACGGCGTTTGCCACCGGCCCCCGCGCCATGATCTTCCGCGCAAGCGCCTTTGCCTCTTCCAGCAGGGTGTCATGCGGAACCACCTTCATAACCAGGCCCGCCGCCTGTGCCTCTTCCGCCGTCAGCGTGCGGCCCGCCAGAATAAGTTCCTTGGCCCGGCCGAGGCCCACGATGCGGGAGAGCCGCTGCGTTCCGCCCGCGCTCGGAATGATGCCGAGGCTTGTCTCCGGCAGCGCAAATTTGGCGTTTTCCGCCGCAATACGGATGTCGCAGGCCAGCGCGGTCTCCAGTCCGCCGCCGAACGCAAAGCCGTTGATGGCGCAGACGACGGGTTTGTTGCTCTCCTCGATCCTCTGGAGTGCGATCTGCGCGATCTTACCGGACGGACGCAGGTTTTCTACGCCGCCCCGGGCATGCAGTACGGCAAGATCCCCGCCGGCAATGAAGACCTTTTCCCCCGCACCGGTAAAGATAACCACGCGGACGTCATCCATCTGCTCCACTTCGTCGAAGAATTGGATCACCTCGGCCCAGCACGCCGCATTCATGGCGTTGCGCGCCTCCGGCCGGTCGATGGTAAAGACGGCGATCCCGTCCGACACGTCAAGTTTGAAATACGTGTACGTCAACTGCCTCTCCTCCTCACACACTCTCGCGCTTCATGCCTTACCGGCCGGTGCAGGGCCTGGAGGCCCGGCGCATTCTTCCGGAATCGGCATCCGTGCTTATGCAGGCGTCCGCAGGGTTTCTTCTCCCTGCAGGGTCTCTTTGGGCGGGCCCGGCCCGCCGGATCCGGCCGGGCGCCGTTGGATACGCCGGAAAGGCGAAATTACGGTTGTGCCTCCCCTGCGCGGAAACGGCTCTTACGGCTTTTTGAACTTCTCTTCCCATTCCGTCTGCATCGCTTCGATTTCTCCTCTGGTCAGGCCGTACTGCGTCAGATAGTAGTAGTTGTCCTCGCCCAGGTCCGGCGCGCGCTTCTGGACGGCGGGCGTCTTGGACATATGGATCCAGGTGCCGCGGCGCCTGACCGTTCTGTGTTCCTTGAAGCTGGGCGGCGTTTCGATCTCGGCGAGCGTGCCGCGCTCCCAGAGATTCCGGTCCGCCACGACCTCGTCGGTGCTTCTGATCTTGCAGCAGGCGATGCCCGCGCCCTCCATTGCGGCGATGGCTTCGCTGATATCGCCGAAGGTCCTGAGCCACGTCTCCACGATCTCCACGAGATAAGAGATGTTCTTCGTGCGCTCGGCGTTGGTCGCCAGCTTTGGGTCGCGGACCATGTCGGGCCGCCCCATCACGTTACACAGCTTCACCCAGGAGGCGCCGGTATAGGCGGAAATGACGCAGCTCTGTCCGTTCTTCCCGTTGTAGACGCCGTAGGGAGCCATATTTGCGTAGTGGTTGCCGGACCGCGTGGGGTGTGTGGCGAGATTCGCCGCGCCTTCCAGCGTGGAGTTCATGGCGACCATCCCGTCCAGAAGCGAAATGTCGATGTGCTGCCCCTCGCCGGTCCGTTCGCGGTGGTAGAGCGCGGCGGACACGGCGCCGAAGGCGTTGAACGCGCCGACGTAGTCTCCGACCGGGACCCCCAGGCGGGTGGGCGGACCATTGCGGTCGCCGGTCAGGTCCATCTGCCCGCTCATGGCCTGGGCGATGATGTCGAAGCCCGGC
>DAOPLW010000171.1:0-3644 GCA_035391945.1 Oscillospiraceae bacterium
CTGGAGCGATCTTCCGACCTCCTGGAGACGTTCGGCGGGCACGCGCTGGCCGCCGGTTTCGTCATTGCGGAGGAGAACATCCCCGCCTTCCGCACGCGCATGAACCGGGCCGTGCGGGAGTACCTCAAGGGTGAAGCCGCGGTCACGGTCCTGGGTGTGGACGCGCTTCTCTCCGATCCCGCCGTTCTCACGAGCGAAAACGTGGACGGGCTCTCGCTTCTCGAGCCCTACGGCACCGGAAACCCCCGCCCGGTCTTCGCCCTGGCCGACATGAGCGTGTCGTCGCTCTGCGAGGTGGGCGAAGGCAAGCACCTGAAGCTACGGCTGGGCCGCGGCGGCCGGCAGCTCGACTGCATTTTCTTCTCCGTCTCCGCCGCGGACGCCGGCCTTCACCCGGGCGACCGGATCGACGTGGCGTTCTATGTCCAGATCAACGAATTCCGCGGCCGGCGCAGCGTACAGCTCCAGCTTCTGGACCTGCGCGCGCAGCATCCTTCCCTGCAGACGGAGCTCGGCCTCTTCGACAAATACCGCCACGGCGCGACGCTCACGGCCTGCGAGGCGCGGCTTTTGACGCCGGAGCGCGAGGATTTCGCCGCCCTCTGGCGCTACCTCGCCTCTGAAAAGGTCTTCAGCGTGGAGGAGACGCCGGCGCAGCTCGCGCGCCACGCGTCGCAGGCCGCCGGCCGGTGCGAGTCCGTCGGACGTACGCTGGTGTGCGCCGAGGTGTTCGCCGAGCGGGGGCTTATCACGCTCCACCGCAGCCGGGGGCTTCTGCGCATCACCGTCAGCCGGCCGCGGGAAAAGGCCGACCTGGAGGCCTCGCTTTTCCTGCAGGCGCTGCGGAAAGCGTCGGAGTAACAGCGCCCGTTCCTCCGCCCTCCCGCGTCTTCGCCGCCGGAGGGCGCACCGGTCCCCGTCCGCAGGCCGCGGAGCGCCGCGCGTCCGGACACCGGCCGCAGGATCAATCTATATTATTCAGGGAAGGGGGGGTATCGCGTGGACGACCTGCTCATGAAGGAATACAAAGTGCTCGAGGAGAAAGCGCGGGTCTACAACCCCACGCTCGATACCGCGCGCCTTCTCTCCGCCTTCGAATACGCCGACGCGGCCCACAGCGGGCAGAAGCGCCGCGACGGCTCGCCCTTTGTCACTCATCCGCTCTATGTGGCCGAGACCGTGGCGGACATGGGTCTTGACACCGACTCCGTCATCGCCGCGCTCCTGCACGACTCCATCGAGGACACCGGCGCCACCCACGAGGACATCCAGAAGCGCTTCGGCGCGACGGTGGCCGACCTCGTGGAGGGCGTCACCAAGCTCACCCGCGTGCAGTACACCAGCAAGGAAGAGGAGCAGATGGAGAATCTGCGCAAGATGCTCATGGCCATGGCCAAGGACATCCGCGTCATCCTCATCAAGATCGCCGACCGGCTGCACAACATGCGCACGATGAACTACCAGGTCGAGCAGAAGCAGCGCGAAAAGGCGCTGGAGACCATGGAGGTCTACGCCCCCATCGCGCACCGGCTCGGCATGCAGAAGATCAAGTGGGAGCTGGAGGACCTGTCCCTCAAATATCTCGATCCGGTCGGCTACAAGGAGATCACCGAGAGTCTCGCCCAGAAGAGCGGCGCCCACGAGGAGTTCCTTTCCAAAGTCCAGACCCGCATCGAGACCCGCCTGAAGGAGGCCGGCATCAACTGCAGGGTATACGGCCGCGTCAAGCACATCTACAGCATCTACCGGAAAATGTACCGCCAGAACACCGGGCTCGACGAGGTCTACGATCTGTACGCCTTCCGCGTCATCGTGGACGACATTCCCGAGTGTTACAACGTTCTCGGCTGGATCCACGACCTCTACAAGCCCGTCATCGGACGTTTCAAGGACTACATCGGCACGCCCAAGCCGAACATGTATCAGAGCCTCCACACCACGGTCATCGGCCGCGAGGGCATCCCCTTCGAGGTGCAGATCCGGACGTGGGATATGCACCACACGGCGGAATACGGCGTCGCCGCGCACTGGAAATACAAGCAGGGCCTCTCCAACCAGAAGCTCGGGACCGAGGAAACCTTCGCCTGGGTGCGCCGCCTCCTCGAGAATCAGCAGGACACGGACGCGGAGGAATTCGTCCGGACTCTCAAGGTCGATCTCTTCGCCGACGAGGTCTTCGTCTTCACGCCCCAGGGCGACGTCATCAACCTCCCCGCCGGCGCCTGTCCCATCGACTTCGCGTACAGCATCCATTCCGCCGTCGGCAACCACATGACGGGCGCCAAGGTGAACCACCGGCTCGTGCCGTTTGACACCGTGCTTCAGAGCGGCGACATCGTGGAGATCATCACCTCCCGCGCCGCACACGGTCCCAGCCGCGACTGGATCAAGATGGCAAAGAGCAACGAGGCGCGCAACAAGATCAAGCAGTGGTTCAAGAAGGAGCGCCGCGAGGAGAACATCGTGCAGGGCAAGGCCAGCTTCGAGGCGGAGCTTCGCCACGCCAACATCGCCATGGCCGCCGTCACGGCGCCGGAGGTGCTCCCGCAGATTCTCAGGAAAGTCAGCTTTAATTCGCTCGACGAAATGTACGCCGCCATCGGCTACGGCGGCCTTACCGCCCAGAAGGCCGTCAACCGCATCCGCGACGAGCTCATCCGCATCAACAAGCTCAAAACGGCGCAGCTTAAGGCCGAGGGAACGCCCGTCGTCCCGCCTGCGGCGGTACCGAAAAAGCCGCCCCACTCCCAGTCGGGCATCGTGGTCGAGGGGCTGGGCAACTGCCTGGTGAAATTCTCCAAATGCTGCACGCCCGTCCCGGGCGACCGCGTGGTGGGTTTCATCACGCGCGGCTACGGTGTTTCCGTCCACCGGGCGGACTGCCCCAACGCCGCCTTCGAGCGGCGGAAGCCCGACGAACTCGGCCGCTGGGTGGACGTGACCTGGGTGGATACGGACCTGACCTACCAGACCTCCGTCGAGGTCTCCGCCAAGGACCGGGACGGACTCCTCGTGGACATCACCACCATCCTCTCCGCCGCGAAGGTGAAAGTCTCAAGCCTCTCCGCGCGGGGCACCGGCGACGGCTACGCCGTCATCAGCCTGGGGCTGGAGGTGAAGGATCTCGAGCAGCTCATGGGCGTCATGAAACGCATCCTGCAGGTCTCGGGCGTCCGCGAAGTGCGCCGCGTCTCGGCCTAACGGCAGGTAACGAAAGGACTGGTTTTTTTGCGCGCTGTCGTCACCCGCGTCTCCGAGGCCTCCGTCCGGGCGGACGGGGAGGTGACCGGAGCAATCGGGACCGGATTTCTGGTCCTCCTCGGGATCACCCACGGAGATACGGAGGCGCAGGCCGAGCGGCTCGCCGACAAGCTCTGCTCTCTTCGCGTCTTCGAGGATGAAAACGGCAAGATGAACCGCTCCCTTGCGGACGCGGGCGGGAGCCTTCTCGTCGTCTCCCAGTTCACGCTCTACGGCGACTGCTCCCACGGCCGGCGCCCCTCTTTCATCGCCGCCGCGCGCCCGGAGGCGGCCGCACCGCTCTACGAATTCTTTCTCCGCGTCTGCGGCCGCCTGGGCTTCCCGCCCGAAACGGGCGTCTTCGGCGCGGAGATGGCCGTCGCGTCCGTCAACGACGGGCCCGT
>DAOPLW010000172.1:0-3643 GCA_035391945.1 Oscillospiraceae bacterium
CGGTGATGCTCCCCCGGCCGATGCAGGAAAAGCGGTTTTTTACCGGGAAAACCGGCGCGATTCCATAAAAAGGCGTGCGGCGGCAAAAACCGCCGTGGGAACCGATCATAAAGGACGCACCCACGGGACCGTGGGTGCGTCCTTTATGATGCCGGATACTGGCGGGAAGGCGGGCGGACGGTACGTTGCCCGGTGCACGCAACGCGCCGGAAGACCGGTAGCCTGTCCGCTTGCCGGCGGCCGTATTATTCATTTCAACCGGCAGATGATAGCCTGAAGCGGACGGGATCCATTATGGTACAGTCTGACAGAAGCGGATATTCTGTGGCTGATGGACCGCGGCCGCCTTGGCCTCTATGCCGTTTTGCGCCTCGCGGCGCCGCTGTTCCTGTGCGCGGACGGGGGAGAAGACACCGGTTGCCCCCGGCCGGGCTAAAGCGCTACAGCCAACTTGACTCGATGTAGTTGGTGCGCACCGAATGCGCATCGAACTGTGTTTCCAGGATGCCGCAGTATGGAATTTCGGACCGATATACAAACTGGCGCATTAAAATTCCGTGTGTTACAACAATGAGTTTGTCGTACTGTACGTAGTTGCGGATCACGCGAAACGCTCTTTCGCCAAGCGCCGAAAAACTCTCCCATGGATAACGGCATTCCCAGCAATGCTCCCCTTTATATTGTTCGATTTCCGGTTTTATTTCATCGAGGTAACGCCGCGCACCGTATGTAAACGTCAGATCGGGTATCCATTCGTGCAGGTCCGTTTCCACCCGGATATCGATGCCCGTATTTTTTGCAATGATGGCGGCTGTTTGCAGGGCCCTCGTGTATGGAGAAGAGAGAATGAGCTGTGCGCCTTCCAGGCGGGGGTCTTTGGAGACCGCCTCCGCCTGCTGCCGCCCGTTCTCTGTCAGCTTTGCCAGGTCGCGGCCGTGCCCGATATAGCGCCTCGCATCGACGTCGCTGTAGTCCGCCTGGCCATGTCTTACGAAAACCAGATGCATAGAAACACCTTCCGTCCTGATTGTGTCGTGTGCTGTTGCCACGTGTAGCGTGACATGATTGCCGCCTGATCCGCCATATGCGCGAAAGCGCGATCTGCGCATCGTTATAATCGGACAGCATCGATCCCGCCACTCGATTTTGCCCGCGAGCGTCCCCGATGGGACCGGCACCCCGCAAACCCGCACGGACGCGCGCCGCAGAAAAAGGCTGCCGGAAAACCGGCGGTCTTTTTGTATGAAGCACAGCGGCAGGACCCGGGGAAAAGAGACCATACGGTATGCCTCGCTTTGTGTACGGCCATCGCAATGGCCGGTGCCGTAATTTTTGTTTTACGCGCGCGCCGCCAGAGCGTACAGCTCGTCGATGCCCATGCCGAAGGTGTCGCGCACATAGCCCTGAAACAGTTCGATGCTCCGCATATGGATATCGTCCTGCGCACAGTCGCCGAGCATGGCCTCAAACTGCGCCGTTACCGCGTCGGGGTCGGGATATTCGTCGCCGACCGCGCCCGTTTTGGCGTCGTACTGGTATTTTGCCGAGGTGTCGTCCTTGTCCGCCTGAACGACGTATCTCTGCTCGCCGGGGTAGTACCAGATTGCCAGCCCGTAGCCGTTTATGCCTTTCATAAGTGCCACGCAGCCGTTTTCCCATTCGTCGGGCCGGCTTCCCCACGCCGGGACATTGACGGCGATGCTCAGGTCGCTGGCTTCGTCCTTGTATTCGCACAGGGCGTCGGACTCGATGTAATTCGTAAAGCCCAGATCGGTCAGCGCGGTCGTGGGCGGCTGATACGCCCGATAGTTCTTGCCGGCATCGCCGAGGCGCTGGAAAATGCTGATGCTGCTTTTCTCCGTGTCAAAATAGAGGCTGTTGCACACCTCGCCATAGCACGGCAGGTTCATGCTCTTATAGTTCGCGTCGAAAGATTCGTAGTCGAGGCCGGCCTTCATGCGTTCCATGACCCCGGGCACGTCTTCAACGGTGTTGTATACCGCGTCGATCTGGGCGTTGTTGTGAGTCCTGCGCACATAGATTTTCGATTTGCCGGTAATGGGCGTGACGTCAAAGTAGTTTGCGACCGCGGAGAGGGAATGGAGGTTATAGTTGTCTGCAATGATCTTGTCGTAGCCTGACGGGTCGTGGATCGACGCCCTGAAGCGGAGGTTGCAGCCTTCCACGTAGTCGTAGTCGTAATCACCCTCTTCCGTAGGCGTGATTTTGCAGTTGACGTCGAAGCCGACCCCGTCCAGCCTGCCGTCGATCCCGACGCCTCCGTCGCTGCCAAAAGCGTCGATGCTCTGCCGGAGGCTCTCCTCGCCGTCATTCCCGAGCATCCTTGAAACATCCCGTATGATATTCTCCGGCTTGCCCTCGGCGGTCAGGTACAGTTCATAGAAATAGAAGTCCGCGTTGTTTTCAAAGCCCGCAGCATAGACGGTATAGCCCTCCGGGAACGGGACGTCGGAAAATACGTTCAGCGCGTCGCCGAATAGGTCGGCGGGGAGCGCGTCGCGGACCTCCGGCGTCTGACCGACCTCCCCGGAAATGGTCGGTGTCGGCTGCCCGCCCGTCTCGGGCGCCGCCGTTTCGTTTCCGCCCGTGCCGCAGCCGGTGAAAAGCGCCGATATGATTGCGGCCGCCGCAGCGGCGGAGATCATTCGCTTTGCGGCGGCGCCCCCGATTCTCTGCGCCATAATGTCCCTCCCGTTTGGTTAAATAATAAAAATACAATTTCATTGCACTTTCATACTAACCCATAAATTTTGCCTTGACAACCCATTTCCGGCCGTGCCGGCGGGAGGCGCGCCGTCAATTTTTGATTTTTTGCGCGCGCAAAACTTTTCGGACCGTAACATCGTCTATATAATAGAAAGAAAATCCCGGCCGGCATGGCCGCTGTCGCGGCCGGCCGCACGTTCGGTCCCGGAGAGGGATTTTGCGCGGGCCTCCCGCCGCTTCTCCGCGACGGTACGCGCCGGAGGGAGCGGAGAGTAAACAAATTTACCATTTCGGCGCGCGCGATCCATTTGGAAAGAGAGGAATCGGGGGTTTGCAGGATAAAAATACTTATAAGCGGCTCGCGGAGTATCTCATAGAGAACCAGACGAAGTTCTACCGCCTGGCCTACAGTTACCTGGCGGACAGGGAAGACAGCCTGGATGCGGTTCAGGACGCTGTCTGCAAAGCGATCGAGAGCGCTTATGGCCTGCGCAGGATCGAAGCCGTGCGCACCTGGTTTTATCGCATACTGGTGCGTGAGTGCCTGGATCGGCTGCGCGCCAGAGGGCGGGAGCGAAGCGCCCCGTCGGGGGCGCTGGACGCGGGATATTACGAGGACCCGCTTCCGCAGGACGATTCCCTGTACCGCCGGGTGCAGGGTTTGCCGCCCGAGGTCAGGACCGTGATCTGTCTTCGCTTTTATGAGGAGCTTTCGCTCAAGGAGATCAGCGAAGCGACCGGCTGGAACCTGAACACGGTCAAGACGCGGCTTTACGGAGGGCTCCGCAGGCTCAGGGTGACGATGGAGGGAGAAAAATCCGATGAATGAATGGGAACTTGCAAGAGCGGAATATCATGCGGCGGAAGTGCCGCAGGAGCTGGATACGCGGGTGCGCTCGGGGATAGGCCGGGGAGA
>DAOPLW010000173.1:0-3542 GCA_035391945.1 Oscillospiraceae bacterium
GATCCTTATCGCCGAGGGGTATCCGCTCAGCGAGCCGCGGATCGGCATCCGGAAGCAGAGCGACGTGCATCTCAACGGCTATTCCATCCAGTGCCGCGTCACGACCGAGGACCCGGCCAACAATTTTGCGCCCGACACGGGGAAACTCACCGCCTACCGCACCAGCGGCGGCTTCGGCGTCCGCCTGGACAGCAGCACCGCCGGCGCGGGCAGCGTCATCTCCCCGTACTACGACAGTCTGCTCGTCAAGGTCACCACCTGGGACACCACCTTCGAGGGCGTCTGCCGCAAGGCGCTGCGCGCCATCCGCGAGGTGCATGTGCGCGGGGTCAAGACCAACATCGCCTTTATTTCAAATATCCTCACGCACCCGCGTTTCCTCGAGGGCACCTGCCACACGAAGTTCATCGACGACACGCAGAAGCTCTTCGAGCTCAAGAGCTCCCAGGACCGCGCGACGAAGATGCTCAAGTACATCGCGAACATCGTCGTCAAGGAGAAAGACAACCACAAGTTCTACGAGACGCCGCGTTTCCCGCCGGTACACGGCAATCCCCGCCCCGGCCTCAAGCAGATGCTCGACGAGAAGGGGCCGGAGGCCGTGCGCGACTGGACGCTCGCGCAAAAGAAGCTCCTCATCACCGACACCACGTTCCGCGACGCGCACCAGAGCCTCCTGGCCACCCGCGTGCGCACGCGCGACATCGTCAAGGGCATGGAGGGCACGAGCGAGATCCTCGCGGACGCCTTCTCCTTCGAGATGTGGGGCGGCGCGACCTTCGACGTGGCCTACCGGTTCCTCCACGAGTCCCCGTGGGAGCGCCTGGACATGATCCGCGAGCGGGTGCCGAACGTCCTTCTGCAGATGCTCCTGCGCGGCGCGAACGCCGTGGGCTACACCAACTATCCCGACAATCTCATCCGCGAATTCATCCGCGAGTCCTCCAAGAGCGGCATCGACGTCTTCCGTATCTTCGACTCCCTCAACTGGATCCCCGGCATGGAAATCGCCATGGACGAGGTCCTCAAATGCGGGAAAATCTGCGAGGCGTCCATCTGTTACACCGGGGACATCCTCGATCCGAAGCGCGACAAGTACGATCTGAAATACTACGTCGATATGGCCAAGGAACTCGAGAAGCGCGGCAGCCACATCCTGTGCATCAAGGACATGTCCGGCCTTCTCAAGCCCTATGCCGCCAAGAAGCTCGTCTCCACGCTCAAGCAGGAGGTCGGCATCCCCATCCACCTGCACACGCACGATACGAGCGGCAACCAGGTCGCCGCGATCCTTCTGGCCGCCGAGGCGGGCGTGGACATCGCCGACTGCGCCATCTCCAGCATGAGCGCGGGCACAAGCCAGCCCTCCCTCAACGCGGTTGTCGCCGCGCTGGAGGGGCAGGAGCGCGACACGGGCCTCGACCTGGGCGAGCTGCAGCACCTGACCGACTACTGGGAGGACGTGCGCCAGCGCTACAGCTCCTTCGAAGCGGGCATCAAGAGCCCCGCGACGGACATCTACCGCTACGAAATCCCCGGCGGCCAGTATACGAACCTCAAGCCGCAGGTGGAGAGCCTGGGCCTCGGCCACCGCTTCCACGAGGTCAAGGAGAATTACCGCCTCGCCAACCGGATGCTCGGCGACATCGTGAAGGTCACGCCCTCCTCCAAAACCGTGGGAGACCTCGCGATCTTCATGACGCAGAACGACCTGACGCCGGAGAACATCGTGGAAAAGGGCGAAAACCTCGCCTTCCCGGACTCCGTGGTGAGCTACTTCGAGGGCATGATGGGCCAGCCGGCCTGGGGCTTCCCGGAGGACCTCCAGAGGGTCGTCCTCAAGGGCAAAAAGCCCATCACCTGCCGGCCCGGCGAACTCCTGGAGCCCATCGACTTCGACAAGGTGCGCGAGGAGATGACGCGCTTCATGCCGACCCCCGAATGGCGGGACGTCATCTCCTACTGCCTGTACCCGAAGGTGCTCGAGGACTTCGCCAAGACCCGGCGCGAATACGGGTACATCACCCGCCTGGGGAGCCACGTCTTCTTCCACGGCCTCGCCGTGGGCGAGACGAACAAGGTCAATATCCAGGAGGGCAAGACGCTCGTCATCAAGTACCTGGGCCTGGGCGACGTGAACGAGGACGGCCTGCGCACGGTGAGCTTCGAGCTCAACGGCATCCGCCGCGACGTGCAGGTGCCGGACGCCTCCGCGCAGGTCGCGGCCAAGAAGGTGCCCATGGCCGACCCGGAGGACAAGAGCCAGGTGGGCGCCTCCATCCCCGGCATGGTCAGCAAGATCAAGGTCAGGAAGGGCGACGCGGTGGAGATCAACCAGGTCATCGCGGTCATCGAGGCCATGAAGATGGAGACCGCCGTCACGGCCCGCATGGCGGGTACCATCGGCGAGATCCACGTGAGCGAGGGCGATACCGTCAAGGGCGGCCAGCTCCTCATCACGATCCGCTAATCAAAAGGAAAAGAAGGCCGCCGGCGCTCGAAGCGCCGGCGGCCTTTGCCGTTTCGGGACCCGCCGGCTTCCGGGGGCGGCGCGCGGAACCCCTTCCGCCCGCCCCGACTTGCGGACGCGCCGGTCCCGGACGGTACGGCCGAAACGCCGGCAAGTTTGACTTTGTACGGGAATATGGTATAATGACCGCAAGCCGGTCATGATACCGGTTTACGGCGCATCCGGCTCCCGCCCTCCGCGCGGAACCGCCGGAGATGCCACATACCACAGACGCTCCGCGTTTGTGGTATCATAGCCGCAAAGAAGCCATTATATTTGCCTATAAGTCCCTTTCTCCCGTCCCTGCGGGACAGCTGAGAAAGGCGGACAATGATACCCTATCCGCAGAGCGGGTACGACAAAGCAAAAGGAGGAACGACCGTGCATTTTGACCGTCCGAGAGAGAAAGCGGCCGCCAGGGAGAGCATGCGCATGGCGCGCCCGAATCCCATGCTCGTCACGCTTGTCTACCTGGTCGTCGTGCTGCTTCTAAGCGCCGTCTCCGCGTACAGCGACGGGTCGCTTGCGCACATTGAGATCGGGGGACACATGTACGCCATTTACGACGTACCCGTGTGGGCGGGCAGCCGGCTGATGGCCATGTTCCTGCGCATCCTGATTTCGCTCGTTACGGCCTTGCTGTCATACGGCTACATGGCCTATACGCTCTATGTCTCCCGCCGGCAGGAGGCCGGCTTCGGCGACCTGATGCTCGGGTTTTCCGACGCGGGGCGGGTCATCATACTCGACTTCTTCATCGGGCTTTTCGTCATGCTCTGGTCGCTGCTCCTTTTCATCCCGGGCATCATGGCGGCCTACAGCTACCGGCTGGCGCCCTACATTCTCCTGGACAATCCGGAGATCGGCGGGCGCGAGGCCATCCGCCGAAGCAAGGAAATGATGCGCGGACACCGCTGGGAGCTCTTCGTATGCGACCTGAGCTTTCTCGGCTGGGCGCTCCTCGTGATGCTGACCGCGGGCATCCTGTCCGTGTGGGTGACGCCGTACCGGCAAACGACCTACGCGGACAGGA
>DAOPLW010000174.1:0-3512 GCA_035391945.1 Oscillospiraceae bacterium
ACCGCGGCCATCGGCACGCCGGGCATGACTTTCATGCAGGCCTCGATGCCGGTGATATTGGCGGGGTTATGGAGCGGAGCCAGCGGGATGCAGTCGCGGATGGCGCCGAGCACCTTGTCGTCGATCAGGACCGACTTGGAGAACGCCTCGCCGCCGTGCACCACGCGGTGGCCGACGGCGTCGATCTCCCTGGTGCTCCCAATCACGCCGTGCTTCTGACTCACGAGCAGATCCAGAACCGTCTGGATGGCTTCGGAATGGGTGGGCATCGCGATGTCCGCCTCGTATTCCGGCTTGCCCTGCGGCTTGTGCTTGATCTGCCCGTCGATGCCGATGCGCTCGCACAGGCCCTTGGCCAGCACGTTATGCGTCTCGGAATCCAGAAGCTGATACTTCAGCGACGAGCTTCCCGCGTTGATGACCAAAATTTTCATCTTTGTTCTCTCCCTCGTTTCCTTTGATGACTCCCTTGCGAAATGACGACGCATGGAGTAGAATAATTTCGCACAGCTTCTATTTTACCGCATTTTGCCCCATGAGACAAGCCTTTTTTTGCGATTGGAGGTTCTTTATGCGCGTCGCGGGAATCATCGCGGAATACAATCCCTTTCACCGTGGCCACGAGCACCATATCGCCGAGACGCGGCGTCTTCTGGGCGAAAACTGCGCCGTTGTGGCCGTTATGAGCGGCAATTTTGTCCAGCGGGGCGAAGCGGCCGTCTTTTCCAAGCATGCCCGGGCGGAGGCGGCGCTGCGATGCGGCGCGGACCTCGTTCTCGAGCTTCCCCTGCCCTGGGCCCTCTCCTCCGCGCCCGGCTTTGCCGACGGTGCGGTGCAGGTCCTCGCGGCCACCGGCGTGGTGGACGTTCTCTCCTTCGGGAGCGAATCCGGCGATCTTCCGACGCTCCGGTCGCTTGCCGAGGCGCTCGACCATCCGGGTCTCATCGCGCCGCTGCGCGCCGCGCTCGCATCCGGTCTCTCCTTCCCCGCAGCGCGGGAAAAAGCGGCGGAGACGCTTCTTGGCGCGCGCGCGGCCCTCCTGCGCGGTCCGAACGACCTTCTGGCCGTGGAATACCTGCGCGCCGTCCGGCGGCACGGCGCGGGCCTGGAGGCCCTGCCCGTCTTCCGGGCCGGCGCGGCGCACGACAGCGACGAGGCGGCGGACGGCTTCGCCTCCGCCTCTCTGATCCGGCGCCTGATCCTCTCCGGCTCCCAGGACGAAGCGGCCAAAAAGTTGCCGGCGGCGGCCTGGGAGGTCTTCCAGCGGGAGCTCGAGGAAGGCCGCGCGCCGGCCACGCTCCAAAACGTCGAGCGGGCCGTCCTGGCGCGCCTGCGCAGCATGACGGAAGCGGACTACGCGGCGCTGCCCGACAGCGGCGAGGGCCTCTCCCACCGCCTCATGCGCTGCGCCCGGGAATACGCCTCGCTCGAGGAGGTCCTCACCGCCTGCAAGACGAAGCGCTATACCGTCTCGCGCCTGCGCAGGATGGTCCTCTGGGCCTACCTGGGCCTCACCCGGAGCGACCTGCCGGACGCCGTCCCCTATCTCAGGGTGCTTGGCTTTGGCGCCGTCGGCCGGGAGCTCCTTTCGGAGATGGGCACACACGCGACGCTTCCTATCCTGACCAAACCCGCCCACGCGAGGTTTCTCTCCCTCCCAGCGCGAAAACTCTTCGAACTGGAGGTACGCGCGAGCGATCTCTACGCCCTCGCGCAGCCGGACCACGCGGCCGTGGCGCCCGGCGCGGAGTGGCGCGTCAATCCCGTGATCTTATACTTATCCAAACAATAAAAAACAAAGCAAGACCCCCGCGGGCTGCGCCCGCGGGGGTCTTGCTTTTACTCTTACTCCTTGATATGCGCGAGCGCTTTTGCGAGCGCCTTCTTCCCCTCCAGATTGCCCTGGCGCGCGATCATGATGCGCTGGGCCTGCGGCGAGCCCGCGCCGTGCATGGACTCGGTCCGGTAGCCCACCGCGGCGGTACCGAGGCAGAGGTTTTCGATGAGACGCAGGATGCGCAGGCGGTTTTCCGTGGGGACCGTCTCCACGCCGCGGAGGTATTTCTCCACATAGGGGCCCAACTTCTCGTCGCGCAGATCCGCCTCGGAGGGGGCGGTGACCATGAGGCCGCCGGCGATGTCTTCGGCCAGGCGCGTGATCTCGTAGGGGAAGCGCGTGACGTTCTGCTTGCAGACGTTGGCGAGAAGGAGGTCGATCATGTAGCTCCCGGCCGCGGTCTTCCAGCCTTCGGCGGAGCAGGCGATGCCGCAGGCGTAGAGCGTTTCGTTGAGGTGGGTCATCTCGATGAGCTTATCCTTGATGTGCGCGGCCTTGGCGGCGCCGTTGTAATCGGCCGCGAGGGCGGCTGCGCCGATGAGGACGTCCCCCACGCCGACCTTGCAGCCGCCGTAGCTCTGCCGGTGGTAGCCCGCGAAGCGCTCAACGAGCATGCCGGCATATTCGGTCTCGCCGTTTAGGAAAATGCGCTCGTTGGGAACGAAGACGTCGCTGAAAATCGTCAGCGCCTCCACGCCGCCGAACTCGCTGTTGCCGACGTCCATCTCGCTTCCCTCGCGCTTGCGGGTGTCGCAGCTCTGGCGGCCGATGATCATGAAGATGCCCGCCGTATCCATCGGCACCGCGAAGGAGACGGCATAGTCCTTATCCTCCGGACCCATGGCCACGGTCGGCATGACGATGACCTCGTGGGAATTGAGGACGCCCGTCTGGTGCGCCTTCGCGCCGCGGACCACGATGCCGTCGGGGCGGCGTTCAACGACATGGAGATACATGTCGGGGTCCGCCTGCCTGTGGGGCGGCAGGGCGCGGTTCCCCTTCGGGTCCGTCATGGCGCCGTCCACGGTCAGGTCGCGCTCCTGCGCGTAGAGCATGAACTTCTTGAAGTTCTCATGGTAATGGGTCCCATACTTCTGGTCAATCTCATACGTGGTACTGTAGGTGGCGTTGAAGGCGTCCATGCCCACGCAGCGCTGGAAGCACGAGGCGGTCTTCTGCCCAAGAAGGCGCTGCATCTTGACCTTTTTCACGAGATCTCCGGTGTTCCTGTGGATGTGGGTGAAGCGGTTGATGCGCTCCCCCGTCTCCGGCGAAACGGCGGTCATGAGGTCCTCGTACTGCGGCTTTTGCGCCAGGTCGTACGTCATGCGCACCGAGTTGAGGGACGGCCGCAGGATCGGGTCGTCCACCGGGCACTCCACCTTTTTGCCGAAGAGGTAAACCTGCATCTTCATTCTGCGGATGCTTTCGATGTACTGCTCGCCTGTCATAAGTGCCATATCTCTTTGCCTCCATTCCCTATGTACAGCGCGTCTGCCGCATCTTTTTTTCGTCGGCCCGGCCTGCTCTTTCTATCCAGTTCCGGCACGCGCTGAAGCTGCATTTGTCCTATGCAACTCCTGTGCCAATCCCGGTCCGCGCGCATCCTGACGCTTTAGATTCCATCATTGGCGGGGCTTTTTCATCCGTTTTTCAAAAAAGAAGGCGCGCTTTG
>DAOPLW010000175.1:0-3491 GCA_035391945.1 Oscillospiraceae bacterium
CAGCGTCGGGTCGGCGATCGTGCGCGCGAAGGCGCTCACCGCGCTGTCGTACCGGCGGTGGAGCTCCGCGATCGAGAAATGTCGCTGCGCCATGAAAGCACCTCTTTGCCGGCCCGGAGGGCCGTTTGTTGGGGGAGAAAGGCGTCCCCCTGCCCGCGCATGGGACCGCTACGCGCCCCGGATGGGACCCCGGAAAACGGCGTAAAGATTCAGGAGGATGACGGTAACCGCAAAAAGCAGAAAGACGGAATAGACGGCCTTCATCACCCTGCTCTCCGTCTTCCGGATGGAGAAGACCAGAAACAGGCTCCAGAGCAGGAAGGTCAGGCAGATGAACCAGGGCGACCTTGTAATAAGCGCGAGGAAGAATAAAGCATTGATCACTTTCATGCTCTGTTCCGAAGCGATCTTCTGTTTCAGTCCTTCCGGCATGCGGGCACCCCCTTATGTGTAGCGAAATGTATTTTATCACAGATGATCCGGCCGTTCAAGTGCCCGCGGACCGTCCGCGCGGCCCGCGGGGCGGGGTCCGCGTTTTTCTCCAGCGCCTTCCATTTCCCGCGTCCCGCCGGCCCCGTTTCCTGACGGCGGATTATTTTTTATGTAAATTGCTCCGGGAAGGTTGACGAGTCCCGTCGGAGACAATATAATAATGGCCGAAGATGCAGAATTGTTTCCCGTCAGGAGGCTTCCTATGAAAACCATCAAATGCCCGAACTGTGGAGAGGAATACTCCACCATCTATAAGCGCTGCCCCTTCTGTGAGGAACGCCCGACGCCCCGCGGCGGAAAGCCCTCGGGACGCGGCGGCGGGAAGCGCGTGGCCACCAACACCCGCGGCGGCGGCTACGGGAAGCGTCCCGGGCGCGAGAATTTCATGCGCGTATTCGGGCTTCTGCTCTCCGTGGTGCTGATCGTCGCGGCCATCTGTATCGTCGTCTCCGTGGTGCGCGCGCTCTTTAACGGCGAGATCGGCCCCGCCGCTTCCGACGAGCCGATCACATCCGTCGAGCCTTCGGCGCTGCCGTCCGAGGAACCCTCCGCGCTGCCGTCCGAAGAGCCCTCGGCCGAACCGCCCACGGTGGAACCCTCCGCCGAGCCGAGCACGTCTCCCTCCGCCGATGTGACGGTCACGTCGCTCTCGCTGGACAAGGAGGACTTCACGCTCACGAAGATAGGCGACACCTGGACGATTAAGGCCACCGTGGTCCCCGCGGGCACGGCGGTCACCTGGTCGAGCGACAATGAGTCCGCCGTTACGGTGGACCAGAACGGCAAAGTCACCGTCGTCGGCTCCGGCGTGGCCAACATCACCGCCTCCGCAGGCGGCAAAAGCGCGGTCTGCATCGTCCGCTCCAGCGCCGCCCAGACCTCCTCGGACACTTCCGTCTCGCTGAAACTCAATTACACCGACTTTACGATGAACCTCTCCTCGTCGGACGGCTCCGCGCCCATCCAGCTGTCGGTCACGGACGCCTCCGGCGTCAAATACACAGGCGCCGTCACCTGGTCGAGCTCCAACTCCGCCGTCGCCACCGTGAGCGACGCCGGCCTCGTGAAGGCCGTCGGCGCCGGCAGGGCCACCGTTACCGCCTCCGCGGGAGGAAAGACCCTCACGTGCATCGTCCGCGTCGTGAGCGGAGGATAACCCGTCGTGCCCCGGGCGGGCAGCCAGAAGGCTGCCCGCCCGTCGTCATCATCCGTCAAAGGAGGAAACGCCTGTGGAAAGGCGGGACATGGGCATCTTTCTCGCGGCGGAGGCCTCGCTCTACGCCGCGTTCCTGCTGCTGGACATAACGGGCGCCGCCCCGTCCGCCTCGGATCTGATCAAATATGCCTCGGTCGCGTTGTGTTTCCTCTGGCGCCTGGGGAAAAAGGATCCGGTCCTCACCGCTGCGCAGGGTTTTGTGCTCGTGGCCGACTGCTTCCTGCTCTTTACCGACCGTTTCGCACCCGGCATTTTCGCCTTTCTCGCCGTGCATCTCTGCTACCGGCTCTTCCTGACGCGGCGGGAAAAGAGGAGCCGCGGCGTCCTGATCTGGGCATTTTGCATGGCCGCCGCATTTCTTCTGATCGCTGCGGCGAAAATGGACGCCGTCACCGTCCTCGCCGTCTTCTACGCCGCGTTTCTCCTCTGGAACGCCGCCTCCGCGTTGCGGCGCGGCGGCCGGCTCTTTGCCGCCGGCCTTCTGCTGCTGATCTTCTGCGATGTCAATGTGGCGCTCTGGAATCTTCCGTCGCCGCCCATTCCGGCGGCGCTTCGTCTCTTTGCGGGTTTCGCCATGTGGTTTTTCTATCTGCCCTCGCAGGTTTTTGTCGCTTTTGCGGCGGATCGGAGGGAAAAATGCCCCCCGGATCGGTCACAAAACGGCCCGATCTAAATTTTTTCGAAAAAATACTACCAAATTTATCCGATATGCGCTATAATTACTCTGTATCTTTTTCTCCTGTTATATCCAGAAGGCACCTGAAAGAGGAAAGGGCGGTGTTCTGCTTGAAAAGTAAGACGGTTGCTGTGCCGGTCAGGACCGTTTCCGTCGTGACGCTGGGCAGGTTTGGTATGGAGACGGACGGAGTCCTCCTGACCGACGAGGCCAACCGCTCACAGAAGCTCTGGAACGTGCTCGCCTATCTGATCGTCCACAGGGAGCGCGCAGTTCCGCAGTCGGAGTTTATCGGCGTCTTCTGGCCGGAGGACGACAGCACGAACCCGGCCAACGCGCTCAAAACGCTTCTCTACCGGATCCGCATCATGCTCGAGCCGCTCTTCGGCGCCGAGCTGCGTCCGATCCTGTCCCGGCGCGGCGCCTACGTCTGGAACGGCACCGTCGCCTGCGACGTGGACGCGGACCGTTTCGAGGCGCTCTGCCGGCAGGCGGAAAATGCCGCGCTCGGCGATGAGGCGCGCATGGCGCTTTACCGCGAGGCGGTGTCCCTCTATAAGGGCGATTTCCTGCCGAAGCTGGACGGGCAGCTCTGGGTGGTTCCTTTGAGCGCCCGGTACCATACGCTCTACCTCTCCGCGGTCAAGGCGTTTGCCGTGCTGCTGGAAACACACGAGAGCTATGAGGAAATGGCCGAGCTGTGCACCCGCGCGAGCCAGCTCGACCCGCTCGATGAGACGCTTCACGTTCTGATCCTGCGCGCCTTCATCCGGCAGGGCAAAAACGCCGCGGCCCTCACCCACTACGAGAAGGCCACGGACCTGCTCTACCGCAATCTGGGCATCCATCCCTCCGAGGAGTTGCGCGCGCTCTACACGGAGATCATGCGCGTGGAAAAGACGCTGGAGACGGATCTGGGCGTGATCCAGAAGGAGCTGCAGGAAACGGCCGCCCGGCCCGGCGCCTTCGTCTGCGAATACGGCTTCTTCCGGGAGGCCTACCGCCTGGAGGCGCGCCGCGCGCAGCGCAACGGCGCGTGCGTCCATGTGGGGCTTATCACCGTGGCGCTGCCCGGCGGCGGCATACCGCCCCTGGGCGTTTTGGGCA